>JAUQWT010000417.1 GCA_030835005.1 Ignavibacteria bacterium
TGATATCCTGCCTGTTACTTCAACATTCTTGCCTCGGTATTTCATTATATCCGGGAAGTCTTCGAATTTACTTGCAAAAATTACGGCTGTAAAGGGATTATCGGGATACTTCTCAACAAAATTCAGGTATGCAACTTTTTCAGACTGATAAATATCTGCAACGAATCCTTTTACGACTACTGTTCTGCCATTGTAATTGCCTGCATCAAGCGGAGATATTTCTGCAACAGGTTTTTCGTTACGGAATGAATCGCTGTTCTTGCTATAATCTTTGTTGTTAGGAGTACTGTTCTGTTTCGATGTATCATTTGACGAAGTGCTGCCCGTTTCCTGTTTTACTTCTTCTTTTTTCTGTTCAGTCTTAACATCTTTGTTATCATCAACAAATTCGGTTTTTTTATCGTCATCGCTGCAGGAAATAAACCACACACTTAGCAGGATTGTAAAAACTAATTGTTTTGAAATTTTTCTCATATTCAGATAAGCTAAGGAACCATGAGTAACGGTTCAGTTCATAAAAAAACCACGATCATTAGCATAAGATCGTGGTGTTTAAAAATATTAATTTATTTAAGGTAAATCAATGTCAATGATCGGGAAAAGAACAGCCATGTGGGTTGTTGGTGAAAACACCAACAACGGAGGGAATTTCGGAAAGAAACCCCCTCAAGCTCCTCCTTGAAGGGGGAGAATGATAGTTAGGCTATTTCTTCCTTCTTTTTGCCTTTGCTTTTTTCCCGGTTTTTTTCTTTGCAGATTTCTTCCCGCCTGCGAGCTTTTTTGCGGGCTTTGCTTCATCATCATACATTAAATGCGCCTGCGCTGCAGAAAGCCTTGCAATAGGTAATCTGAATGGAGAACAGCTAACATAATCAAGCCCCGCCTGGTGGCAGAAATGAATCGTCTTCGGGTCGCCGCCATGCTCGCCGCAAATTCCTATCTTAAGTTTAGGCTTAACAATGCGCCCTTTATCAACAGCCATTTTAACAAGTGATGCAACGGCTCTATCTATAGAAATGAACGGGTCACCCGGGATCAATTCATTATTTACGTAATATGGTAAAAACGTACCCGAATCATCGCGGGAGAGTCCCATAGTAAGCTGGGTCAGATCATTAGTGCCAAAAGAAAAGAACTCCGCAACCTCAGCAATTTCATCTGCAGTAACAGCGGCGCGCGGAACTTCAATCATTGTACCGACATGGTATTCAAACTTCACACCGTATTCATCCATAACTTCTTTTGCGATCTTTCTTGCAAGATCTGCCTGATTAACTAGTTCGTTTTTGTATCCAACAAGCGGTATCATTACTTCGGGCTTAACGTTAAAACCTGACTTTTTTGCCTCTGCCGCAGCGCAGAAAATAGCGCGTACCTGCATTGCAGTAATTTCAGGATACATAATTCCAAGCCTGCATCCGCGGTGTCCCATCATCGGGTTGAACTCGTGAAGGCTTTCAACTTTCGCTTTTATCTCATCAAATGATTTGGAAAGCTTCACAGAAAGTTCGCGCTGTTCGTTTTCTTCATGCGGCAAGAATTCATGCAGCGGCGGGTCAAGTGTTCTTATGGTTACGGGCAGGTCACCCATTACCTTGAATATCCCGAGAAAGTCATCTTTCTGGTACGGGAATAATTTAGCAAGAGCAGTTTCTCTTTCACCAACGGTATCCGCAAGGATCATCTCTCTTACTGCATCTATTCTATCTCCTCCAAAGAACATATGCTCGGTTCTGCAAAGCCCTATGCCTTGCGCGCCGAATGCAAGAGCATTCCTGCATTGGTCTGGCTGATCGGCATTGGTTCTTACTTTCATGGTTCTGTATTTATCAGCCCACTTCATAACTCTATTATAGATACCATATGTCTCAGAAAGTTCAGGCTTAAGAGAACCTTCAATCAGAACCTGAAGAATTTCAGAATCTTTAGTTTGAAGCTTACCTTCAATAACTTCGCCGGTAGTTCCGTCTATGGATATCCACTCACCCTCTTTGATCGTAATATTTTTGTTTTCTTCTTCAACTTTCATTTCCCGTGTTGCATAATCAATATCAAGCGACCCGCATCCTGCAACACAAACTTTGCCCATCTGCCTTGCAACAAGCGCAGCGTGAGATGTCATTCCGCCCCGCGCAGTAAGGATACCTTCGGCTGCATTCATTCCTTTAATATCTTCAGGTGAAGTTTCAACTCTTACAAGTATTACTTTCTCGCCTTTTGCTGCTGCATCTTCGGCATCAGAAGCATTGAAATATATTTTTCCGGTAGCTGCGCCGGGGCCTGCATTAAGTCCTTTAGCTATCAGCCTTCCCTGTTTCACTGCCGCTTCTTTTTCAGCATTATCAAATATCGGCCTGAGGAGTTGGTTCAACTGATCTGGTTCAATTCTGAGCAGCGCTTCTTTTTCAGAGATCAGCTTTTGTTTAACCATATCAACGGCAATCTTCACGGCAGCTCCGCCTGTTCTTTTTCCAACGCGGCACTGAAGTATATACAACTTGCCATCCTGTATGGTGAATTCAATATCCATCATATCTTTGTAATGCTGCTCAAGTATCTCTCTTACTTTTTCAAGCTGACGGTACATTTCAGGGCTTTGTTCATCAAGCGTTGAGATCTTTAACGGAGTTCTGGTTCCTGCAACAACATCTTCACCCTGCGCATTCATAAGGTATTCGCCGTAAAATACGTCTTCTCCGCTTGCAGGATCACGTGTAAATGCAACACCTGTTCCTGAGGTCTCGCCCATATTGCCGAACACCATTGACTGTACATTTACAGCCGTTCCCCATGAAGCGGGGATATTGTTCAGCCTTCTGTATACTATTGCCCGTTCATTCATCCATGAATTGAAAACAGCATCAACAGCTCCGTTTATCTGCTCCATCGGGTCTTCGGGGAATTCCCTGCCAAGCTTGTTCTTTATCTCGAGTTTGAAAAGCTGCACAAGATCTTTAAGATCTGCGGCAGTGAATTCAGTATCAAGCTTAATGCCTTTTTCTTTTTTCTTTGTTTCTATTATAAGCTCAAACGGATCGCGCGCATCTTTTGAATGGGGCTTCATTTCCATAACAACATCGCCATACATCTGCACAAAACGGCGGTAGCTATCGTATGCGAAGCGCTGATTACCGGTCATTTCAATGAGTCCGTGGACAGTATCATCGTTCAATCCCAAATTCAATATTGTATCCATCATACCCGGCATTGATGCCCGAGCACCGGAGCGAACGGAAACCAGCAATGGATTTTTTCTATCGCCAAATTTCTTGCCGATCTCTTTTTCCATCCGTGCCAGTGCAGCGCGGACCTGGGGTTTTAATTCTTTCGGATATTTTCTGTTAGATTTGTAGTAATGGGTGCAGACTTCTGTTGGAATTGTGAAACCTGGTGGCACAGGCAGCTTTAAGTTAACCATCTCAGCAAGATTAGCGCCTTTGCCTCCGAGCAAAGGTTTCATCGCGGCATCGCCATCTGCTTTTTTACCGCCAAAATAATACACAAGTTTTTTGGGCATGATATCAGATTTTTTAGATTAAACCAAATTTTAAATTTTCATATAATGAAGGTGGCGGAACTGTTAAATACTTTAAAGGTCTGTTGATATTTTACTCAGCCTCTCAAACAAAATTAAATATCGAAGTAATTCTTCTCCTCTTCTTTAAAAATTCCAAGTACTGCCTCCGGAGAATCTGCTTCCAGAAGCCTTTCCCTGAAATCATCTTTATTCATAAGCCTTGAAATACGGCTTAAGAGTTTTATGTGGGTGTTAAGAAGGTTTTCCTTTCCTATTAAAAGAAAAATGAACCTGACAGGTTCACCATCAATTGAATCAAAATCTATAGGTTCTTTTGTAATAGCAAAAGCTGCAACCACATCGCTAATTGAGTCGGTTTTACCATGCGGAATGGCGAACCCTTTACCGACTCCGGTGGATACGAGCTTTTCCCGTTCGAAAATAGTTTGTGATACTTTTTCCAGATTAAGGATCTTGCCCGATTTTGCCGCAAGATCAATTACTTTGTGAATTGCATCATCTTTATCAGCTACTTCCAGGTTCACAGCTATTACATCAGCGCTTAGTATATCAGAAATTTTCATGAACTTTATCCCTGTGGGATCGTATTAATAATTCTATACAAAGTTAGTGAAATAAGAGTTAAGAAAAAATTAACATTTTACTCCGTAATTCTTGTTTATTAACGGATTTTAGAGGCTTTTTCAATGATCTCCAGCGGAGTTTTTGTATCACAATATACCTGCCAACGGGTGATCTTTCCGCCGGAAACCTCTGCTTTCCATGCAGCAGGCAGCTTCCAGTGATTGTGCTCGGGGTCTAGTCCTTTGTATGTACCGCTTGCGTAACCGAACATTGCAAAAACGTCTCCGCAGCTGTAGAATTCGTCGATCTCTATTCTATAATCAGGGAACAATTTGAAGTACTCTCTCCACCCTGTTATCATCTCATCTCTTCCCGAAACAAGATTATTATGAGCATCTGTAAAGATATGGTCTGTGCTCAGAAGCTCATGCATTTTTGCTGTATCTGCTTCATTTACACATTTCACAAATTCAAGAACTAATTCATCATTCATAAATTGATTTTTTTATCTCTTTTCCGCAAATGGTTCAGTGTGGATCTAACTGCTCTTTGAACAACAGGGCGTTTGTCGTTTGAAAGCAGTTTTAAATACTTTAATGCTTCTTTTGGATACCGGTTGCCAAAACTGTTGTTAAAAACCATTGCTGCATTCCACCTTACATGTTCATTGTTATTCTTTACGATTTTATCGAGGAATCTAAAGACCTCATTTGGAAATGCATTGCCAAAATATGAGCCAAGGATAAAGGGCCCGAGATTTTTCTTCACATATGCAGAGCTATCGTACAAAAGCGGTTTAAGTAGTGCAAAAGCTCTTTTTGTTGAAGCCGGGTTCTTCCTGTTCCTTAGGGCTGCGGCGGCAAGGACCACTCCGCGCCTAATGTTTTCGCGTTTATCTTCTGACCATCGTTTCAGGACATTATAGAAATCCGGATGAGCTGATGTCAAATTGCTCAGTGCACCCGCTGCGTATTCGCGTACTTCCCAGTTATCGTCATCTGTAATTTTGTACAGCCACTGCAGTGTATTTTTTTTATCGTAACTATAGCCACGCCACAAAATGTGGATTCCGACCTCCTTGGCATTATCTGATTTGATTGATAATATCTTCTTTCCTGAATTGAAGAATTCACGTTCTGGATTTACAAGCTGTAAATCTGTAATTCGCTTTACTATTTCAGCAATCACATATCGCTTATCTTTCATCTTAGCAGTCCCAGAATGCTTTGTAGAGATGGAATCAAGAATAGCAATTATCTTTTTGTAATCCTGTTTAACCAAAGCAGATTTGATCAGGGTTTTCTGCTTTTTTGTTAGTAAACTATCTATCATTTATCAAAAATACCAATAAATAAGCAAAGGTTCATGTTACATCTTTTTAGCAGTTACATCCATTAAATATGCCAGATAGTTAATAAGCTGCACAGGCAGGAATGCCTGTGCTACTCATACTTCACTCGAAACAGATCAATAAAAATGAGGGCCTAAGCCCCCATAATTAACTTTTAATTCCCGGTACGAATAACAAAATCACTTTCTATTTTTTTCATACTCAGGCATAACAAAACTTTTTATGAAGTTAGATTCAGGTTTTACTTCAAGCGCCATATCAATCCACTTCTTAGCATCTTCCATCTTGCTGTTCTTTATATAGCACATTGCCACCATTCCTGCTGCCTGGTCATTTCCCCAATTGGGATAGGTTTCATCTTTCGGTTTGTAGGTCTTGGAATATTCCCATGATTTTTCGAACATCGGCTGTGCCTTATCAACACCGCCTCCAAAGCTTTCGGGGGTATAGAAAGTCATATAGCCGTCTATTAAATAGTATCTCGGATTTTCGGGTTCAAGCTTGAATGCTTTATCCTTTGCCTCGGTTGATTTAGCTATGATGTCATTCATCTTGGCCGGTTCATACTGCCAGCGGTTACCCTGTGCTGCCATTTTCATAACGTATGCGTCAGCAAAATCATCTTTCACATCCGTGCATTTATCAAAAAGGCTTAAAGCAGATTCTGTGTACTTTTTCAGGTCATCATTATTCTTTTCTTCGGTTGCAACCCGTGAGAGCATATAATCAACTGAACCCAGGTAGAAATTTACCATCCATTCATTCTTTTTGAGCTGGAGGATCCTTTCAAAATCGCCCCTTACTTTGAGCAGTGCAGCCTTATCATTTTTATCGGATGCATCTCCCATCTTTTTGATAGCCTTAAGCATGGCGTCGGTGTAATCATCTGCTTTTAGTTGTGCGGTGCCTAGTGCTGCAAGTATAATGATTAATAATGCAGAAATAGCTGTTTTCATAGTTTTACCTTTCTGTGAAACGTCAAACGTGAAATGTAAGACGTGAAACGTTTCATATTTTATTTAGTGTTGTTTATTAGATTTTATAATTTGGCAAATAAATGCGATTAAATAAATACTTATTGTGTTTTGAATTGTGGCTAAAGCCAATTTGTTTTATTTTTTTTGATCCACGGGTTAATACCCGTGGCTATTCAATTATCAATACTCTTTTTGCTTTTTTCCTTTTTACTTTTGCCTTATTAGAATTGCAGTCCAAGACCAAGATAAAACTGGCGTTTGTTTGTTGTAATGATCTCTTTCCTTTGGGTATAATCTGCATTATATGTATAGTCATAAAGATTCTTGTTATTCAGAATATTGTTTATTTGAAAAACAGCAATTGCAAATCTGCCAAAAAGCGAAAAAATGTACTGAAAATTGATGTCCATTCTGTGATAGGTCGGGAAGCGCCCGCTGTTATAATCGGCATACGTAGGTTCATAAACATTATAAGCAGAATCGAATACACCTCCGGTTATCGGAGTGAATGGTCTGCCGGTAGACATCTTATAGCTTATCCCGGTAGTGATAACATCCGTAATATTATAGCTTGCTACAAACGTTAAATTATGCGTTATATCATAATTTGCAGGTGACTGCTTTACTGCATCGTATTGCATTCTTTTAGAATCAGTATAAGCATATGATATCCATGTTGAATATTTGTTTGTAACACTTGACTTCAGAAATACATCTACACCTTTTGCAAATCCTTTTCCTGTACTGTTATATAAAAAACTATTTTGATCTCTTAATACTAGATCCTTATAATCTTTGTAATACCCTTCTACTCTGAACAGAACTAAGCCTTCATTTAAGTTATACTCATAACCAAGAATATAATGTGCTGCCTGTTCGGGTCTTAGCTCAAAATTGTTTGTTTGCGAATAATACTCAATCCTTGGATACTGATGATAAAGGCCTACAGCTCCCCTTATGATCTGATTCTTAGCAAATTTCCAGCCGAGCGAAAGCCTTGGGTCAACAACTGTTTTCTTGGAAAGAGTGTGATAATCAGTCCTTACCCCCGGGATGAGAAAGAATCTTTTTGAAAGTTTGATCTGTGCTTCAGCATAAGCTCCAACTCTGCCTGTGTGATTTTTGGAATTTATATCAAAATAGGGGGCATCATTTTTCAGGTTATATGAGAATTGCGGAACCCTTCCCTCAAAACTGTCTTCGTTGTATTCATATTCTGCACCAGTATTTATATCAATTTTCTTGGAAAACTTATGTGTAAAATCAAGCCTGTATTTGCTGTAAAGCTGCCTGGTCACAGTGTTAAGTATTCCGTAACCAACATCATCTTTGTGATGGCTGTAAGAGAGTCCCATGCTCATGTAAGTATTCGAACCAATGCCTGCTGAATACTTAAGATTGGTGAAAACTGTTTTGGATCCTGAATTAAAGAATCCATCATAGGATGGCCCTGCATTACGAACACCAATTTTATCCTGGCTGTAATCAAAAATGAATTTGATGTTACTGTTTTCAGAAGGTTTGTAAGCCAGTGTACCGCCAATGCCGCGGGCAAGCGGGATTGGGTCGTAGCTTTCGGTTAAATAGCCGTTGAGCTTAAAATACGGTTCAAGAATGGTTTGGCCAATATCTAAAGTTGCACCGAACTTCTTATTGTTAGACAGAAACACGCCGGACAAACCTACGTTAGCCAGACCAAGCCACGCAAACCCCCCTGTTCCCTGTGGCATTTCGTAGGACTTGAGATCAAGAACAGCAGAAAGTACATTCCCGAACTTCGCAGAAAATCCGCCGCTTGAAAAGTTTATACCTCTTAGTCCCCATGGGTTGATAGTTGTATATGAAGAAGTATTGAAATCATCATCAAAGATGAAAGGATTATAGAGTGATGCCTGGTCTAATATAGTAAGCACTTCATTTGCATCGCCTCCTCTAACTGTGATTCTGCTTCCTTCATCAACCTGGTTTGAGCCGGGAAATGTTGTAATTGCCCTGAATAGATCTGCATCAGAGCCCGGAATACGCACAATTTCCAGCGGTGTAATTGTAACTTGTGATTGCTGTCCCGAGGTATACGAGCTGGCAGTTACGATAATTTCTTCAGTCTCAACTTCGCTCTTTTTCAGCTGAATATTAAGTTCAATTGTTTTGGCGGCTTCTATAACAATTGTCTGCCGCATTTCATTGTAGTCAATATCAGTAAACAAGAGCGTCTGGCTCCCGGTTTTGGATGTTTCAAATTCATAATACCCGGTTGAATCAGTGGTTGCGCCATCAATCGATCCTTCAATTACAACATTAGCACCGTTTAGCGGTAGGTTTTTCTCGCCGGTAATTCTTCCTGTAATTTTCGCATCCTGTGAGATTGCTGTTAATGTAACAAAGGATAAAAACAGAGTTACTATCAAATATTTCATTCGCCGCCCCTAATATAATTTAGTTTTGTTTGTTTATCAATTTCTGGTATTCCTTTTCTCTCAGGCTCTCGCCAAATGCTGAGTATGCCCCGATATAATTGAATGCAAGCCCTATCCCCCACCCAAGTGTAACAAATGCCGGCCAGGGGAAGTTGTAGTCGCCGCGCTTTATTCCTCCGAATAGCCACAAACCCCAGAGGAATAAGTTTATGATAAGATATGTGAGCGCATGTTTTTTGAACTCACTTCTTTTCTTAGCCAGCTTCCAGAGTTTTTCATCTCTTTGCTGCTGATTTCCGGTCAAATTACTCTGATTAGTTTCCATATTTTTACAGTTAATATTATGACTAATTGTTAATTGATTATTGTTTCTTTATAATGCTTTCAAGTTTTTTTATATAATCCTCGAATGCTTTTCGGCCTTGTTCGGTTATTCTATATTTTGAAACAGGTTTTCTCTCAACGAATTCTTTCTTCACAGAAACATATTTATGCTCTTCAAGCTTTTTCATGTGAACGCTTAAGTTGCCGTCTGTTGCGTTTATTTTCTCACGGATAAATGTAAATTCTGCCTCATCAACGCTTATCAGCACAGCCATAATCGCAGTACGAATGCGCGAGTGTATCACATCATCAATTTCGTGGTAATTAAAATCAGTCATTTCCCTGCTATGAAATCCTGTTAAGTTCTTTCTTAAACCGGCGGTGTAATATAATTCCCGGTATAGTTTGAAAGCATATCATCATCCCTGCAAATACAATAAGGGTGTGTACACCCGGCAAGTAGAACAATACTATAGCTCCGATCCACCATCCAATTGATAAGTATTGCAGCCATTTTATCTGCTGAATAACTCCGCTGGTAAAATATGATACACCAAGTACAGTAGAAATGATCGGGCTAATAAATACGGGATTATATGATTTAGTAATAATTCCAATGAAACCGAATATAAACATTGCAATTCCTGAGGCAGACCATAATGCACTGAGGATCTTACCCGCAAATGTTTTTACTTTGTTCTTTTTTTCCGATCTGCGTTCAACAATCACAACAATTATAGTGGCTAATACCATCAGTATGAACCACATCATACCCTGGTAATTTCCGCTAACCTTGCTGAGAGCCATAACATAATTTGCTATTAGCGCCATACTAACCGTTATTCCCCAGAAAATATAATGCCAGCCGTTATTTAACACGACATTCCGGCTGTCTTCCATTATTTTTTTTATTACTGAGAGCTCCAGCTCTGCCTGAGTTGAATTCAATTGTTTGTTTTCCATTTATTTGAAGTTTGTTAATCCCATTTAAAGAATTTGACTGCGAAAAAGTAAACAACTACTCCCCACAGTGTGAGTATCAAGATTTCCTTAGGCAGTGTAAAGATTGTAGCTCCATCAAAAGCAATTTTCCTTAACGCATCGTTAAGATATGTAAGCGGCAGCGCCCTGCTGACGGGTTGCAGCCAAGGAGGAAATACATCAATAGAGAAAAATGTCCCGGCAAGAAGAAATTGCGGCAGTGTAATCAAATTCGCTATTGGAGGCACAGCATTCATGTTCTTAGCGATATTTGAAACCACAAAACCGAATCCAAGAAATACGATAAGCCCAATGGCAGAAACAGCCAGCATATTTAAGAAAGTGATAAATCCGTTGATCAAGGTAAATCCGAAGAAAAAATGCCCTATTGCTATAATAATGACCGCACCGGAAATGGAAAATATCAAGCGGCTTATGGCCTCACCTATAACGATGTTTTTGCGGTTTATAGGTGTTGCGAAGAACCGCTTTATGACAAGGGTTTCTCTTAAAGAAATAAAAACAAATGCCGTTCCAAAAACTCCGGCACTTAGAATTGAAAAGCCTAGCTGTCCGGGCAAAATGAAATCAATTGTTTTGAATATTCTGCCCTCGACAACGGTTTGTTTGATCACTGCAACAGGCGGTTTATCCTTAACGAGTGTCATATTAAAATTGTTTATCAATTGAGCGGCAACAAGCTTCACTAAGCTTGATCTTTCGGGTTTTGATTTGTTCGTCTTCAAATGAAGCACATATTCGGGAGCTATACCTTCAGGGTTCTTCACAATATTGAATATTGCATCGATCTCTCCTTTTTCAAGCTTCATGTCGAGATCGCTGTCAGGCAAAGTCTCTTCAATCTTGAAATTCTCTGCAGTGATAATTGAGTGGTATAACTGGTTATTATTATTGCTGGAATTATAAAAGCCTATATCAAACCTGCTTCCGCCTCCTCCAATGAATCCGAAAACAATTATGAATATTAACGGAAACAGCAGAGTGAAAATAATGCTTGATGGATTTCGCACAATTGAACGCAGACTGGCCTTTGTAATGGATAGTGTGGCTCTTAACTGGCTATATTGTTTTAAGCTACTCATCTCTCATATCCTTCCCGGTAAGACTTATGAACACATCTTCAAGTGAGGCATGCTTAAGTTTCTCTTCCCTTGTAAACCCTTTTGCCAGAAGATTATCTATGAGGCTGTTAGGTGAATCGAGCGCAATTACTTTTCCAAGATCTATAATTCCCACCCGGTCACACAGTTTTTCAGCTTCATCCATGTAATGTGTTGTCAGCATAACTGTTGAACCTGAATCCCTGATGCTTTTTATCAGTTCCCATAGGTTCCTTCTTGCCTGGGGATCAAGTCCTGTAGTGGGTTCATCCAGAAAAACTATTTTGGGCTTATTGATAATTGTAGTTGCAACTGCGAATCTTTGCTTTTGGCCGCCGGAAAGGTTTTTGAAAATTGTCTTATATTTTTCCTTAAGGCCAACTGATTCCAGAATTGCAGTTGGGTCAATTTCTACATTATAGAGTCCGGCAAATAGTCTAAGAAGTTCCGTTAAAGTAAGCTGAGGGTAAAATCCGGATTGCTGCAATTGCACTCCGATAATTTTTTTTATCTTATCTTTCTCTTTTGTAACGGGCATTCCATCAATTAATACTTCGCCGGATGTCAACTCTCTGAGCGTTTCCATAATTTCAAGTGTAGTGGTCTTCCCTGCACCATTAGGTCCAAGCAGCCCGAAAATCTCACCTTCATATACGTCAAAAGAAATATCGTTTACGGCCGTAAGGTCGTCATATTTCTTAACCAGATTCTTGACTTCAATTATTCTATTTCCGGAAATCATCAAAATTCTAAAATTTCAATCAATAGGAACTTTGTTTTTTAAAGTACTTTACAAATATAATATGTGATTGTATCATTGTCAACAATAATGAATTTGATGTATCTTAATAATTTAATTTATATAGGTTTATAGAGAAAGGGTACCTGAACGGTACCCTTAGGAATAAAACACTACAGATCGTCTATTTCAAAAGAATCATCTTCTTTGTGTCAACATATGTCTCTGCCTGAATGCGGCAGAAGTATGTTCCGCTTGAAAATCCGGAAGCTTTCCATTCTACTTCATAGC
>JAUQWT010000418.1 GCA_030835005.1 Ignavibacteria bacterium
GCGGACATTTTCAGCCCAGTCATACAGCATGTCGTTCAAAACAGGATACAATTTTTCTTCAGGCGGATTCCACGGTTTAAGGAGATAGTAATCCAGCTTTATATCATTAATAGCCCTGATAGCTACTTCAATATCAGAATAGGCCGTCAAGAGAATTGTTTTCGATTCGCTGTAAATCTCTTTTGCTTTTTCAAGGAAAGTGACTCCATCCATTTCAGGCATTCGCTGATCAGAGATAAACAATGCAACTGTTTCATTCTTCATCTTCAGTTCTTTTATAAGCTCAAGAGCTTCGCCAGCAGAATCGGTCGCGCTTACACGGTATGAATCGCGGTATTCATTCCTGATATCACGCTGGATGGCACGAAGAACATGTTCGTCATCATCCACTATAATAATAAATGGAAGTTTCATACTTTATCCTTTTTTACTTCACGAATTGGAATACAAACTGTGAATTCTGTTTTGCCCGGTATGGAGTTTACTTTGATCTCGCCGTTATGGTGTTTTATGATCCTGTTCACAAGGTCTAACCCTATGCCTGTACCGTCACCGACTTTTTTTGTGGTAAAAAAAGGATCAAAGATCCTGGAAAGAATCTCAGGCGGGATACCGGGACCATTATCGATGATTTTCACGTATAGGCTTTTGCTGTCAAACGATGTTTCAATAGCGAGTTCGCCGTTTTTCGGCAATGCATAGATAGCATTATCAATCAGATTGGTCCAAACCTGATTCATTTCACCAACATATACCGGAACTTCCGGAAGATCTTCTCGGAATACTTTTTTTACTGAAATATTCTTCTCTCGCAGCTTGTAACCCATTAATGTTAGTGTGTTTTCAATATCGTGGTGAATGTCAGTTGTCTGTAACTCATTAGTTTGATCCATATGTACATGGCTTTTTATCGCACCAACCAGGTTTGAAATCCGCATTGAGGATTCTTCCAGGTCTTTCAGAATTCTTTGAGAAATCAGTAGATTTTCAACCCAGTGCAGCACCTGAACAAACGCATCCTTGTCAATTTCATTCCTTATGCTTTCCAGATCTTCACTCTTAATCCCGGCATCAACAAAAGTTTCGCCTGCTATGTTAACTTCTCCTGATCCCTTCTCTTCCAGCCAATCGTTAATATCATCTTCTGCCTGCATCCGCTGAAGGGGGCTGAGCTTCTTCTTTACTGCATGAGCTTTCTCCTCAACCATCAAGCGAATACTTTGAATATGATCAGGGCTGATCTTAAATTGCAGGAGCTTTTCTGTAAGCCTGTAGTTTTCCTTCAACCGTTTTGAGAGCTCAATTGATATCCTGGTAATAGCTGAAGCAGGATTATTCATTTCATGCGCTATACCGGCAGCAAGTTTCCCCAGAGCGCTGACTTTTTCGTGCTGAAGCTGCGTTGTTGCAAATGTTCTTGCTCTTTCTGTCATATAGCCAATTAGCTTTTGAATCAGTCCGGGGTTGAGCTGCTCCAGTTCCTGAAAATATTTTTTATGCAAAGAGTAGGTTATAGATCTGCCCACAGAGTATGCATATCCCGGAGAAGCTTTCATTCTTGAATACGGAAGCAATCCTCCAACTCCGCCGGTGATGGAATCATTCTGGAAATTATAATAATATACATGCTGGCCGTTAACATCCAGATAGTAGTCCATTCTTCCCTCAGGTATAAACCACATAAAATCTACCGGGTCATCTTTTCTCATCATTAAAGTACCGTCTTCAAATTCGCTGTACTCAATGCGTTCTAATATCCATTTCAGATGCTCATCCGGCAATTCACTTAGAGCTACAACTTTTCGTAAATCATCGATAGTTATTTTTTCCATGGGCAAAAATGGGTGCTAATTCTAATTTAAGATTAATATTAATGATCTTTCAAATTGAGGCAGTGAGTTTGAATTTACAGACCTTTTCAACGCCAATAAGCCTGAAAGATAAGAAAAAAACCAGATAAATAATACAGGCAGAAATCAGGAATGTTCCGGCACCCAGACTTTCGTACAAAACTCCTCCGATTATAAGCCCCGTAACACTGGCAAGACTTCCCATACTGCTGGCAAAGCCCTGAACAGAGCCCTGAAACTTCTTCCCGGCGGCTTTTGAGAGCAGAGAAAGAAATGAGGGCCACATCAGGCCATTTCCTACAGCAAAAAGTACTGCTGCTAAGTAATAAAGGAACTGATTCTCAAAATATAGCAAAAGGAAATTTGTGGCCAGGATAACGTTACCTGCAATTATCAGCACACTATCGGAAAACCTTTTTGAAGCATAGCTTAGCACAGGTCCCTGCACGATTACCATTATGAAGCTCAGGATAGCAAAATACATTCCCATTCTGCCAAGGCTCCAACCAAATTTTTGAACGACATGTACAGGGAATGATGTATAAAAAAAGTTAAATCCTAAGAATATCAAGAAATATAAAACTAAAAGAAAAGGGATGTATCCCAGCTTCAAAATTTTTTTTAATGTTATGTTATCTTCACCTTCCAGTTTGAAACACTCCTTGTTTTCCAGACCCATAACTTTTTCAATATTAATTCTATCAGGGCTCTCTTCATATTTTTTGGGTACAGCCTCCGGCAGATAAAACTTAATTAGAAACGTTGCTACAACCGAGATCAACAGGGCAGCAGCAACCGGCAGAATCTCACCGTAGATTGTCGCTCCTAGTATTCCTGCCAGAGCAGGTCCTGCAATGAATCCCAGGTTAGAGGAGATTGATAATTTCCCGAAATTCTTATTCCTCTGTTTTTCGCTCGTGACATCAGCCAGATAAGCATTTGCTACAGAAATATTGCCGCCGGTGATCCCGTCTAATGCCCTGGCGACAAAAAGAATAAGCAGCGGCAGTGTAATTACAATTGCCCCGGCGATCTGCAGATCTATTACCAGCAAATCTGTAACCGGCACATACAGAGCAATCAGAAATATTACCCAGGCTAATGCTGTACCTGCTGAACTTAGAAGGAGTATTTTTTTCCGGCCGCGTACATCAGACCACTTTCCCAAAACCGGAGCACCGATGAGCTGAAAAAACGGATATACAGCACCCATTATTCCGTACGCTAAGGCATTGCCATGAAACTTTGTGACTAAGAAAACCAGGAACGGCATTACAATACTGAAGCCTAAAGTCCCGATGAAGTTTATCAGCAATATCGGGAATATTCCGGAATTCTTGTTTGGTCTTTTCAAAGAGTCACTTGTGCTTATTTGGGCTCAACACCGTGCTGCTCTTCGAAATCTTCGGGAGTATATCTGCTTAATTTGGTGGAAGTCGCTTCATGTCTTACAAAAGCAGGCACACTAAGCAGAGATTCCTGTTCGCTATCACATTCTATTATTGCCCAGCCTTTATGAACACCTGATTTACAGCCCCAGTCATAATGTGAAATGAATCCCATTGCCAGCACCTGCGTTAGAGCTTTCTGACAATCATGTTCTGAGTGAGGTGATTCAACTAAGTATCTATTCATATCAGTTTACCTTTTGGTTTTAAAATTATTAGCGCAAATATAGCAATTCTTTGTTTCTTTAACAATTTAGGAGATCATGAGTTCTATTTTTTCCCGGCTCAAGCTAATAAAAAAAGGCACCCGGTTTTCACCAAGTGCCTTTTAATTCTTCCGGTTTCAATATGAAACAGGAATTAACTGGTAACTCCTGTTACTTAACTAATATCATTTTTTTCGTTCCTGTAAAATCACCAGAGCGTAAAGTGTAGAAATAAATTCCGCTTGATAGCTGTGATGCGTTGAAAATTACAGTGTAGGTTCCTGCTGATTTAAAGCCATCAACTATCGTTGCGACTTCTTCACCAAGTACACTATAGATCTTCAAAGATACAAATCCGTTTGATTTTATGTTATAGTCGATCTTAGTTGTCGGGTTAAACGGATTCGGATAATTTTGTGAAACTGAATAGTCTTCCGGAATTTCAGTTGTTCCTGTTGTTACTCCGGTAAAGTCCTCAATGTAGATTTGAGTATTTGTAGCAACAGCGCCGGTATATCCTGAAGCAACTATTAGTTTGTATACTGCCGGGCCGGTTTGAACACTACCCAGATAAGCACCAAGAACCGGTGTAGTAAGATTCGGCTTGGGTGACCATACATTTGTTGAAGGGTTGTATGAATAGCACGGATTTGGAATTGCAGGAGTCCACCATGTTCCGGAAGTTGTTCCCGTTGTGCCTGTTGCCATAATAACTTCATTTGACCACCATGGTGCCATATCGGTTTTCCACATTGTCCCGCCAGGGTATGGTGTTCCTGTTGTCCATGTAATAACGCTTCTATCTGACTGGCTGATTGCTCCTTCAAAAGTTGCACTTCCCGGTGCTGCACCCTGAATTCCACCTACATAGACCATAGTGTTTCCTGTTATAGCAAAACCTCCTCCAAAACAAATCGACGGAAGAACTGTGCAGGTTTTCCAAACACCGGTAATTGTATTGTACATAAAAACGAAATTTTGAGCAGCACCGGCCTGATTAGCACCGCCTGCTACATAAAGTAAACTATCCTGGTATCCGGCTCCTTTGCACCATCCGAGTGTTGCTGTTGGGAGAACTGTACCCGTTGACCAGGTGTTTGCATTTATATTGTATTTGTACAGAGTATTAGAGTAGTTTGTACCGTCACTTCCTGCAATTGCATATAGAGTATCTCTGACAATTGCTGAGCCCAAAACAACCCTTGCAACTGGTAAGCTTGCGCAAGTTGACCATGTATTTGTCCTAACATTGTATTTGTAAACTGCATTTGTATTAGGAGCATTGCCTCCAAGAGCAAAAAGCCAGGTTGTATCACTGCCTGATTTCGTATATCCAACACCTGTGCCTAAATATGAACCGGCAGTAATAGGTGCTCCTGCGGTCCAGACTGCGGCTGAAATAACCACTGTTTTGGTCAAAGTATCATTTGTGCGGTCAAGGTCTGTTGCTGCCTGTGTAATAACTTTTACAGTATAAGTTCCGGCAGTTGCAGCCCAGTTACCAAATGTAACCTGATTTGTCGAACCGCTTGCAAGTGAAGTTACATTCATTGTGGATGTGTAGCTTCCAGGTGTAATTGACATAGTTACGGGGAATGTTTCAACACTTGAACCGAAATTCTTTACAGTAGCTTTTGGAATTATTGAACCTGGCATCTGAGGACTGCTGACATCAACTGACATTGTTCCGACGTCATGCAATAGCAAGGGATTCACGGCAACATCATCAACGTATATATCATTTCCGTATGCGCTGGTTGCTTTCATGACAATATAATTTGTTGCGGTGTTGAATGCAGGAGGAATCGCAATTTCGTAATAGTACCATCCATCTGCACCGGTTTCAACGGGTGCAAGAGTTTTTGATCTATTAACCGTTAGCAGTAAAGTTGCGCCGGTTGTTGAAGCTGTTGTGTTTATCATATATTCAACCTTGTCAGCAGAAGTACTGAAACCGGCATCTCTTAACATCCAGAATCCGAGTTTTGCCGGGCCGGAGGTTAAGCTGAATACTGATGAGATCAACGAAGCAGATACTCCGGTTGAATAGGTGTAGCTATTGAACCTGGCAAGTCCTGCACCGCTATGAGGAGAGAATCCGCTGGGGTAAGTTGTGGTTGTTGCTCTTGTCCACAACCCGATTCCGCTGATCTGTACATTCAACCATCCGGTTGGCGGGAAAGTTACGTTATCAAAACTTTCAGACCAAATCGGAACAGCGAGATCACTTGCTCTATCATGAACTGATGGAGCCTGGTATTTTAAAATATCCATTGATGCGGGTATCCTTGTTGCGTCTATTCTCTGCGGGTCAGGGTCCTTTTGGTTATAAAGGCTGAAGCCCAAAAGCAGAAATACTGCAAAAGTGGTAAACGTTTTCATTGTTTTTGACATTGTCTTTCTGTTTAGTTATGAAGAGATGGTTAATTAATGAAAATAAAAATAGAACAGCCGGGACTCCGGCCGTTTTTATCTTCACCGCTTTAATAATTTCAATTAATAGTTCTGAGTCAAGTGCATGAAGTTCAAAATGACTAAAAGATTTGGAACATCCGCGCGGGACAGTTTTTTGGATGAATGAAATAAGTGTATAAAGTTTACTGCAAATCATTAGTCTTATGTATTAGCATCTTAACGCAGCTTAACATACTTAATGATTCACGCTGACTTGCAGGAAGTCAATGTATCTGGCTTGGAAGAATAGATGAATTGGTGGGATTCAGTCTGTAAATTATGCAGCATTGTTTTTCTTTACAATGCATTATTTATTGCTTTTTTGGAGCGTAATCATAATATTTAGTGACTTTTGTCTTTTTCGCTTGCGACATCTACCAGAAGAGCATTTGTTACTTTTATTTTGCGGCCGGTGATCACATCTTTTGCCCTGGCGACAAAAAGAATAAGCAGCGGCAGTTTAACTACATTTGCCGGGCGATCTGCACATCTATTTCCAACAAATGAAATAAGGCACCCGGTTTTCACCAAGTGCCTTTTGATTCTTCCGGTTTCAATATGAAACAGGAATTAACTGGTTACTCCTGTTACTTAACTAATATCATTTTTTTCGTTTCTGTAAAATCACCAGTGCTCAAAGTGCAGAAATAAATTCCGCTTGAAAGATGTGAAGCGTTGAAATTTACAGAGTAGGTTCCTGCTGATTTAAAGCCATCAACTATCGTTGCGACTTCTTCACCAAGTACACTGTAAATCTTCAAAGTTACAAATCCGTTTGATTTTATGTCATAGTCGATCTTAGTTGTCGGGTTAAACGGATTCGGATAATTTTGTTCCAGCAAAAAAAAATGTGGTTCAATATTCTGATGCGGTGAAATCCCAACCGGATTGCCAAAAGCAAACAAAGCATACTGGGGAATGTGATCTGAAGAATAATGTATTGCATCAGAAATCGAATCGGGCACTGCAGTGTTAGGTCTTTTGTTAACTGAATCCTGGTAATGATTACCATCATTTCCAAATGCTGTCATAGTACCCGGCACATATATAATTCTTCCGTTGCCCGAAATTGAAGGGGAGACAAGTATCATATCAAACCTGTTCCTGAGTCCGCCGGTTGAGCCCCCTCCAAAGCTTCGTGTTCTTGATGACATCGTGTGGTATGGCGCAAATGCCGGGTTATTCCATATACCGGGCATGGGCGGGAGCAGATCGACGAAATTTCCGGTACCTGACTGCATAAGTTTAACATAAGCCAGCTCATCTGCACCTGTTATGTTGAAATCGCCGGCAGCCATGTATAATGAGTTTTGCGGAAGTGATAACGTATATTTTCTCAGGCTGTCTATTTCTGCTGCCCTGCGGTTTTCATTTACAGAGCCGGTACCGGGGTAAAGATGGACAGCAAATATTCTAAGAGTATCACCCGGATAATTGATGTGAATCAACTTAAACTCATTAATATCTCTGAATGCAGTTGCAATCCTGGTATTGCTTATGAAAGTAAATTTAGCGGATCTGAAAAACAGTCCGTTATCTGTATCAGGACCGTTTATAAATGTGCCTGCAGAATAATTATTACCGTAAGCATTCATTACATTTGCCAGAAAACCGTTAAGTGCCTGCTGGGAATGGATCTCTTCAATTATCAATAAATCAGGTGACGAATTGAGGATCACTTTTCTAAAGTGGGGGTTACGCACTGCGGAATCACTTCCGGAATACTCAAGGATGTTATATGTCATTATCTTAATATTCTCTTGGGAAAAACAAGGAATACAGTTCAATAATGATATGACTA
>JAUQWT010000419.1 GCA_030835005.1 Ignavibacteria bacterium
AGTTGCGAGTATTAGTCTCACCCTTACTAAGGGGGAATGGACCCCGCCAGCTGGCGGGGGACGAGGGGGTCTTAATAAATAACTTGCAACCTGAAACTTCAAACCGCTCCATCCGCAGTCCTCAATCCGAATTCCGAAATCCTCTACGGCCTCTCTATCATCTCCAGTGGAAGATCATACCCTTTGATATTCTTCTTATTCCATACCATTTTATAATACCCGCTTGCGGCAACGCTGATATTCCTGAACCCGTTTGCCTGCAATAAAAGCGCTATCTCCGCTGCTTTGCTGTCTTTGTAAGAGCCGTAGATCAGAATCTCCTTATCCTTCGAGCCGTTTAGTTCACCAATGCGTGCGGCAAATCCATCTGCCGGAATATTAACCGAGCCCTTCAGATGTCCCATGTTCTTCTGCTCCTCTTCGCTTTTGCTGTTGAACTCTTCGGAAGTCCTGATATCGAGAAGCAATGCGCTGCCCTTTTTGATTACATCAAGCGATTGCGTGTACGAAAGCACCGGGTACTTCGGCGCGGCTTCTAAGTGGCTATCAGCGGAGCCGAATTTATACACATAACTGTACAGCCCGAAAACCATTACGCCAACATCCGTAAAGCCGCTTTTGGCAAGCAAGTGCGCAGCCTTGGGGGCTAAGGAGTGGTCAAAATCATAAACTATTATCTTCTTATCTTTTGGAAGCTCGCCCATCCGGCTTTCAAGCTCAGTTGATGGAATATTCACAGCGCCTTTGAGCCGCCCAACATTGGAAAACTCTCTATCAGGTTTTGACGTGCCGGAAAATTCTTCGGCAGTGCGGATATCAACAATAACAGCATCACCTGTTCCGGTCGCAATGTGCTCTTTCACCATATCCGGGCCGTAGAGTTTGTATGGCAGGCTCGTTTCGTAAATTGAGCCGGGGCAATCTATGCCGTAGTAAACATAATCCGAGAGCCCGCCGTTGATATTATGCACGCGCTTAAACCCGTTATCAAGCAGGTAGCGGCTGACGCGCCGGCTGCGCTGGGAGTGCGAGCAGTAAACAAAAATATCTTTTTCTTTGTATGATTCAATTTCTGCAATACGGCTTTCGATCTCCATGATATCAATATTAACCGAGTTCTTCAGCCGCCCGATATTGAGATGCTCGCTGGGAGAGACATCGTTATACTCGCCTTTAGTCCTCACGTCAAGCAGCAGTGCGCTGCCCGTTGTGGATTTGGCAAGCTCGTCGCATAAGTCTTCGATATAAATTGTGTGCAGGTCCGGGTCGTCGAGTCCTGAGTTTTGTGCTTTAACCATAATTGTTACAAGCAGAAACACTAAAAATACAAATGCAATTCCGGAGAGATTTATCATTTTTACCAATGCTGAACGCAGTGAAGCATCCAGACTTATTTAATTTAAGATTATTTGACTTCTTGAGGGCCTGAGTTATCTACAAATATATGAAATTATTTTCAAATTTCATTTCTCAAATGCTGCTATTTTATAGTGGCACAGACCCGCCTGCACGGGCAAGCATTCCTGCCTGTGAAAAAATACGCGATGTAGGCGTCATGGCTTGTTGAAAACCCCTTTGGGGCCTGACGCTTTCCTCTTGCATCACTGCTTTTGTGGGGGCAGGTTATATGTGCCTCCCTAAAAAGATTTAATCTCCCCTGTAAGGGGGAGAAGGACAGGTCAAGGCCTCTGATTTTCTCTTTTTCTCTGAAACTCTGTTGTTTGATTTGCTTTTTGCTTCGCGCCTTTGCGGTTAAAGCTCTTGAATTTGATTTTGATATTGTATTTAAACTAATGAAAATCTATTTTTAATAATGTTCATGTTAAAACTAGCCGTATTTTTTTCAGCCCTCTGTTTCGCATTTTCATCCGTAAATTACGCTCAGTACGTCGGTTTCGGCCGTAACAAGGTCCAGTACAACAATTTCGACTGGCACACGCTTTCTACAGAACACTTTAAGATATATTTCTACCCTGAAATGAAAGAGCTCGCCGAGATCGGCGCGGCTTACGCAGAGGAATCATACCGCATCCACCAGCAGAATTTCAATTACTCGCTTATCGATACTGTGCCAGTAATATTTTACTCATCCCCTACTCACTTCCGCGAAACCAACACAACTCCGGGGCTCATCCCCGATGGCGTAGGAGGATTTTTTGAGTTCATCAAGGGCCGTGTTGTTATCCCCTTCGATGGCTCGCTTGGGAATTTCAAGCATGTTATCAGGCATGAGCTTTGCCATGTGTTTATGGTCGCTAAAGTTGCCAACACGCTCAGGCTTCACCGCCAGCCTGCCGAGCGCCAGATGCCGCTATGGTTTACCGAAGGGCTTGCCGAGTACTGGTCAACCAAATGGGACGCCACCGCCGAGATGGTGATAAAAGACGCTGTACTTAATGATTACATGGTTGGGCTTGATGACTGGGAGCAGTATTACGGAACTTTCTTCATGTATAAGATGGGGCAGAATGTCCTTGAGTATATCGCCAAAAATTTCGGCAATGAAAAAATACTGCTGTTAATAGATAACATCTGGATGAGCGATGATTTCTCCGAGGTCATGAAAAAAACTATCGGCCGTGATTATGAATCTTTCGATAAAGAGTACCTGTATTCATTGAAGCAAAAGTATTTCCCTCTGGTCGGCGTTGAAGACAGCCCGTCTCTTAAAAGCACCCCGATTTATACCGGCGGATTCGGTCACAAACCAACGTATTATAAAGAGGGCAATAAAGAAGAGATTTTTTTCATAGGCAACCGCACGGGATACACAAGTCTGTATAAAGTAAACCTCCGCAATCGCAGCAAGCTTATTACCGTAATTGAAGGAGAAAAATCCGAGGATTACGAGGAATTCCATTTCTTCCGCACCGGCCTTGATATTTCTTCCAAAGGAATTCTTGCATTTGCAACTAAAAGCGGTGCAACGGATGCACTGCATCTTTATGATGTGAAGGAAGATAAATTAATTACCAGTTTCCATTTCAAAGGTATTGTGCAGATCGGCTCACCCTCTTTTACATCTGAGGGCAGTAAAATAGTTTTCCCCGCGCTTGATATGGGCGGAAAGAGCGATCTGTATATTTTTGATATTGCTTCGGGCACACTCACCCGCCTTACCAATGATTATTATGATGACCGCGATCCGGATATATCCCCTGACGGGAAAAGAATTGTTTTCTCTTCCGATAGAACTTCCTACGGGTATGAAAATAATTACAACCTCTTCGTGCTTAACCTCGGAGATAACTCAATAAGTTATTTGACAAGCGGCCGGCAGGTTGATTATTCGCCGCAATATTCACCTGATGGTAAGTTTATCGTTTACACTTCAACCATTGGCGGCACGCAGAACATCTGGGTAACGGATGCCGTGCCGGGTAATAAATTCATGCCCGGTGATGATTCAGTCAATGTACACGGGCTTACTAACCGTGTTGTTAAGATCACGAATTTCACGGCATCAACTTTCGACCCAAAATGGGCAGGCGATAACCGCATTGTCTTTTCGTCTTACGGCGATCAAAGCATTTCTGTGAGGATGCTGAATGGTGCCGTTGGGCTGATAGATACTCCCGTTACGGCAAACACACTCACATTTAAAGATATTAACGACTGGTGGACTTACGACAGGATAAAAGGCGTTCCGAGGAAGAATCAGCTAAAGTATAAGAAAGATTACACGCTTGATATTGCCACAACAAACATCAGCGCAGATCCTGTCTTTGGAGCAACAGCAGGCGGTATACTTGCCATGAGCGATCTGCTTGGCAATGACCAGTATTATTTCCTCGTTTACAATAATTCCGAAAGCGGATCGGAATTCTTCAAGAGCTTTAATATCGCAATATCAAAAGTATCGCGCGGGCAGCGTCTGAATTATGCCTACGGGATATTTCATCTTTCCGGCCGAAGGTATGACTACGGTGATCAATTCAGTTATTTTGAAAGAACATTCGGCGGATATTTTGCAATGAGCTACCCGCTTTCATATTTTCGCAGGATAGATGCTAGTATTTCTCTTGCCAATTCCAAGCGCAGCGTTACTGAAGACCGCCTGAACCGGCGAGCGCTTCTGCTCACTAATTCAATATCATACATAAAGGATAATGCCATATGGGGTCCTACCGGCCCGCTTGACGGCAGCCGCCTCAACTTAACGCTTGGCTATACTACTGATATACAGTTCGGCAATGTAAATTACTTCACTGCAATTTTTGACTACCGGAGATATTTCCGTCTCAGTAAAACCGTAGCTGTTGGCACAAGATTCGAATTCCTGCTTAACGAAGGTGAAGAGGCACGCAGATGGTCAATTGGCGGCAGCTGGGATCTTCGCGGCTGGCCACGGTTCGGGCTCCACGGCCGCAAAGCGTTCGTGGCAAGCACTGAGCTCCGCTTCCCGCTTGTCGATCTTGTCAATATCCGTTTCCCTCTCGGCCTGAATTTCGTATTCCCCTACATCCGCGGCGCCGCCTTCTTTGATGTTGGCAATGCGTGGGATGATATTTATGGCGAGACCAAAGGCAGTATCGGCATCGGCGCACGGATAAATTTGTTTTACATACTGGCGCTCAGGTATGATATCGGCAAGAGGATTGAGAAAAATTTCACCAAGTTTCAGGAGGGTATCTTCCAGCAATTTTATTTCGGCTGGGATTTCTGAAAATTGCGCAGCAATATTTAGATTGGCAAGGTTTGCGCCTTAAATTCTTCCTTGAAATAAATCATGATTTGAGTTATACTTGTAACTTATTAGCGGGAATAGCTCAGTTGGTAGAGCGCAACCTTGCCAAGGTTGAGGTCGCGAGTTCGAGCCTCGTTTCCCGCTCTCGGAGCACCAGGCCTTGGATTTCAGGGCTTTTTTTAGCACTAAAAATGAATTATTAATCCAGTTATTGTGTTAAGGATTAAGAGTGTTCTTTGTAATATCAATTTTTCCGGCGACGTACCCAAGTGGCTTAAGGGGAAAGTCTGCAAAACTTTTATTCATCGGTTCGAATCCGATCGTCGCCTCAATTTTCTTTAAGTCATTGTTTACTATGTACTTAAATCCTCTAAACTAAACTCTAAAACTATGAGTTTATTCTTTAAAGCCCACGGACATCCTTCAATTGGCTTATTGTTCATCCGACTTACGCTCGGCACATACACAATGTGTCTTGGGATAATGCAGGCAAGTAATATTGAGGATTATATCGCTAAAGTAAAAGCTATGAATTACTTTAGTGAAAATGCAGCCTTTATATTCGGCTTCATAACGCCTTTCATACTTATCATTTTTGGTGCTTTATACATTATGGGATTCTTTACACCTGTTACAAGTTTTGCTCTGGCATTGATAACTATTGTGAAAATTTTTACTATAGGGTTGTTCCCTTCCACCGGAATTCCGTTCAATAAAGACCTGATATTTTTCGTTTGCTTTTTAACCACTCTTTTTGCGGGAGCCGGTGTATTCAGTTTTGATGCTTTGCTGGATAGAAAAAAGAAGAAAATAGTTCCCCTCGAAAATGCAAGTGCAGTATCAACAGTTGAGGTAATTACTGAACCTCCAAAAGAAGAAAAGGCTGAGAATTCTTCTGCCGTTTAAGTATGGAGAATTACAACCGGTCAAGGCTTGTACAGGCAATTAATAAATTCAACCGTCAGGAATATTTTGAGTGCCACGAGATACTTGAAGATATCTGGTTTGATGTAAGAGATGATTCCAGGGATTTCTATCAGGGTTTGCTTCATGCTGCAGTTGGCTTTTATCACCTAACCAAAAAGAGAAATCAAAAAGGGACCATAATTCAACTAAACAAGGCATTGGATAAGCTTGCCAAATTTGGAGCCGAATTTAAAGATATTGAACTTGACAGCCTTACCGTATCGATAAGAAACATTATCAAAAAGATGGTTAAAAAAGAGCTGCCGAAGAGGTTACCAAAAATAATTATTAAATAACACGTCCGTTAATTCTTACATAACCATACCGCCATCAACTGCTATCACCTGACCCGTAATATAATCCGCTTTATCAGAAGCAAGAAACGAAACAACTCCGGCAATCTCGGAAGGCTGTGATGTTCTTTTTAGCGGTACAACACTTAACATTGCAGCTCTTTGTTCATCGTTTAGTTTTGCAGTCATATCGGTTTCCACAAAACCAGGTGCCACACAATTCACATTTACATTTCTTGACGCAAGTTCTTTAGCAACTGATTTTGAAAGGCCAATAATCCCGGCTTTGGAAGCGGAATAATTCGACTGTCCTGCATTTCCCATCAAACCTACTACAGAACTAATATTAATGATCTTTCCACTTCTTTGTTTGGCCATTATCATTGAAAGTGCCTTCATCATATTAAAAGTGCCCTTAAGATTCACAGCAAGAACAGAATCCCAATCCTCTTCAGCCATTCGCATAATCAGCTTATCTCTTGTAATACCGGCATTATTCACCAGGATATCTATCCTGCCAAGCTCTTTAGCCAGCTCACCGCAAACCTGTGCTGTCTCTGAAGTATTAGTAACATCCAAAGTACGCGATAAGACTTTCCTTCCGCTTGAAGATTTGTTCTGAACCCAGTTCTCAAAATCATCCGGGAAGAACTTATCAAGGATTACTACATCAGCCCCTTCGCTTATAAAATCTTCGGCAATTGCTCTTCCGATTCCTCTGGCACCCCCTGTAATAATTGCAATTTTATTCTGCAGTAAATTTCCCATTTCCAGTCTCCATAAAATTATTTACTCATTAACTTTTTCTACATCTTCCATCTTATCAACACCTGATGTATTAACAGAGTTATCTATTCTCTTGATCAGACCCTGTAATACTCTGCCCGGACCTAGCTCTATGAAATCCCTTGCTCCATCTTTTATCATATTGACGATACTTTCGTCCCACCTTACTGAGGAAGTTAACTGGTCATACAAAGATTTTCTTATTCTATCCACTTCAGTTTGAGGTGTAATGGCCTTTCCTGTCACATTAGTATAAACCGGAATCTGAACTTTCTTGAATTCGGTTGAGTCAAGTGCGGCCTTAAAATCTTCCCTGGCAGATTCCATCAAAGGTGAATGAAATGCACCGTGAACTATGAGTTCTTTTGCAAGTTTTGCACCACCTTCTTTGGCCAAAACCATAGCCTTTCTTACTCCGTCAATACTTCCGGATATTACAATCTGCCCGGGAGAATTGAAATTCGCTACCTGGACAATTCCTTCAGAAGAGGCTTGTCTGCACATTTCTTCAAGAGTATCTGATTTCAGTCCGATTATCGCAGCCATAGTACCTTTATTTAAATCCCCTGCTTTCTGCATAAGCTCTCCCCTCAGTTTCACGAGCTTTAAGCCGTCTTCAAAACCAAGGGAACCTGCTTTTATCAGCGCTGAGAATTCTCCCAAAGAATGACCTGCAGTATAACTTGCTGAAATTCGTTTGACCAATCGGGTAACAGCCACAGAGTGAAGCACAATTGCGGGCTGGGTAATGCATGTTTGCTTTAATTTTTCCTCAGGCCCTTCAAAACAGATCGAGGAAATATCATAACCAAGTATTTCAATAGCCTGAAAGTATAGATCTTTGACATCAGGGTATGACTCATACAAATCTTTACCCATTCCAACATATTGAGACCCCTGTCCGGGGTAAACAAATGCAGTACTCATAAGTAACAAATATAATTAATGCTTAGTTAACATTGAAGTCTCAGAATTTCCCGCAGATTCAGATTTGCAAAAACTACACATTAATTATCGAAATATACAATTTCTAATAACTTAAATGAGACTTTCTAACTTCCTATCCAGTATAATGCTTTGTAAAAACGCTAAAAATTTACTATTTTACTTTGAGTTATAGGCATTGACAATGTAATTATTGTTGATAATCTTTCGTAAAATAAGATGAAATTCTAATGAAATACTTTGTTGTACTGGTTTTTCTGGCAATGCTGGTAAATATGACGTTTTCGCAGGATGATGATGATTTGATCTTGGGAAACTCCCAAAAGAATAAGAGCGGTGCGTTTTTTGATTTAAGTGATCCAACAGGCGTAAATATTGAAGTGAGTCTTTGGGGATATTCAAAATTTCCTGGAAGATACCTGGTACCAATTAACACAACATTTCTGGATCTTATGAGTTTTTCAGGTGGACCGACTGATGAATCAAACCTAGAAGATATTAGAATACTCCGAAATGCAGGAGATTCTCTGAAGAAAGTCCAGGTAATAAGAATGAATTACAATGATTTGTTGTGGGGCGACAATTTGTCATCCAAACAGAAAATGAATCCTGTTCTTCAATCCGGAGATATCGTTTTGATTAAGAAAGAAAAGAGATATACATTCCGTGAAGACCTTAGTTTATATATCCCTATTTTTACCACTCTTTTCTCTATTGCAACATTCATTATAACATTAAACAGGTAATAATATGGAATCACAGTCGAACGGAAAATCGTTTAACAGCATAGATTCAAACATAAAATCTTCTCACAGCATTAGGTTTTATTTTAACCTGATCTTAAGGAATAAAGTACCAATATTGTTGAGCCTTGCTGTTGGCTTGATCGTTTCTTATTTCTATGCATATTCACAAGTTGATATATATGCATCAGCATCTTCTTTAAGACTTTCTAAACCTAAAGAAAATGTACTTGAGAACAAGATCTTTTCCGATTTTGAAGGTGAGCTGCCTGAGAGATATATTAATAACGAAGTTGAAATATTGAGATCATTTGCCATCAGAGAAAAGACTGCAAACTCTCTACTCGATTCATTCCAGATTTATAAAGGCAAGGACCCTTTTCCTCTGCTTTCGGTAAGTCAGGAAAATTTCCTGGAACCAAAGTCGAAGAACCAGATCGCATCATTATTACAGACTTACACAACGGTTTCACAAAAAAGAGGGTTGGATATAGTATCAATTAAGACCGAGAGCCCTTCACCTTTTGAAACAGCTTTGATTTCAAATTGTTATGCTGAAGCTTATGCTGATTATTCACTAAAATTTAACCGCGGCCATTTAACATTAAATAGGGAGTTCCTTGAAAAACAGGTACAAGAAAAATATAATTCTTTGCTTCAGACCGAAGACAAGTTGACTAATTTTCTAAGAACTGAAAATGTTGTTGAACTAAATTCACAGGCGAACTCTATAATAAATTCACTTTCAAACTTGGAAGCAGATCATGACAGGGCTCTTATAGACCTTCAATCCAATGCAAAAGCTTTAACAGAAATTAAGAACGAGCTTGACAGGCTTGACCCAAAATCATCCGACTATTTTGAAAGCAAACTTACTGACCCTTATGTAGCTGAATTGCAGCAAGAAATTGTGAAGATGGAAATTCAAAGAGATTTGGCAAAGGTAGGTAATGAAGAAATTATCAAGAATTCAAAATCGTTAAAAGATATTGACCTGAAGATCTCAGAGCTAAAGAGAACCCTAACTGAGAAAGTAACATCATTAAAAGATGGTGCTTTATCAAATACCCCTGAGGAAGTTAGGATACTTTCAAATAAATACTTTGAAGCAAAAATTGTCAATTCTCAAGATAAGATCCGTGAGAGTTTTTTGAAAGGAACTCTTGCGAAATACCAAGATAAGTTCAACAAACTCCCTGCTCAAAGTATTGAATATGCAAATCTTGAAAGAGAAAGAACTGCAAACGAAAAGATATATCTAATGCTTCTTGAAAAATACCAGGAAGCGCTTATCAATGAAGAATCGCAGCCTAATAACGTTAAGATTATTGACTACGGTAAAGTACCCAAGGCACCTTCTAAACCAAACAGGTTCTTGATCATAACCATAGGATTAATGATTGGTCTTGGTCTGGGTTACGGTTTTGCTCTGCTCAGAAATATCCTTGATGTATCTGTGAAATCACCTGAGGATCTCGAAAATATCGGAATTGCTCTAATCGGCTGGGTTCCAACTTTCATGCGCGAATCTAACAAATCCAGACGTCATACGCATTCAGAACAAGAACTGGTGTTATCTTATAATTCGGATTCTGCCCCAGCGGAAGCTTTCAGAACACTCAGAACAAGGTTACAGTTTTCAAAGCTTGAACCGGAACCAATAAAGACCATATTAATTACAAGTTCCATCCCAAGGGAAGGCAAAACAATAATTTCATCTAACCTAGCTGCAAGTTTTGCTCTTTCATCAAGAGTTTTACTACTAGATTGCGATTTCCGCAAGCCAAGACTTCATAACCTATTCAACATAAAGCGGTATCCGGGATTGTGTGACTACCTGTTTGGGACAGTACCGTTAGAAGAAGCTGTGAGGGAAACAGCTTTCCCAAACCTGCATTTAATGACATGCGGAACTATTCCTACTAATCCTGCAGAACTTATTGCATCTAAGCATATGCAGACTTTCCTGAACATGATGAAACCGAAATATGATTATGTTCTTATTGACTCGCCGCCTTTGGCAACAGTTACAGATGCTGAATTGCTTTCAAGTTATGTTGATGGAACAGTTGTTGTTTGTCTTGCCAGCAAGACAAGGCTTGATCTGCTTGTCAATACAATTGATACATAGAACAGAATTAATGATACATTCATAGGTGTTGTTCTTAACAATTTTGATTATCAGGCATCGTATGGCAGCTATTACAAATACTACTACTATTATTATGGCGCCGAAAAAGGCAAAGATGGAGCAAGTGCCGGGAGTACTTCAACAAATGGGAGTACAACAAACGGAAGCACCAAAGAAAAGATAACAAAACCGAACTAGGATTGCAACTAAGGATATTCTTTAAATCATTTCCTGAAACTTCTAAATGTCCATCTTGCGGGAAAATTGGGACGATAAGACGAAGCAGGGCCAAGAATTTTTTTGAATCGGCAGTTAAAACGACCCGAATTGCCAATTTGTATAAATGCAGAGAGTGCGGGTGGAGGGGAGTTTTAAAAAAATACTCTGTTAATAGATATTCTTTTGTCACTTTGTTTTTTTATGCATTGCTGATCTTATCTGTTGCTTATGTTATTACCCAGGTACTTAAGAATAACTTCGGCGAACAATGATAAATACCTCAAATGAATCTACAGAAAGTCGACTTTCATTCTTTTGTTGATGTAAATCTTGCTGAAAAAGGATTCACGATTGAACATATAACTAAAGATCTCATGGATTCAAGAGTCGATGATTTTATGAATTTTGTGAACTCAATCAGAACTGAGTACACTTCATTATATGGCTGGACCGGAGAAAAAAAGGAATATTTCTTAAACCCCTTAAATAATAAATGGGAATACAGTTTTACTATATTGAACAGCAAGAATGAGATCTGTTTTGTAAACTTCTCTTCCATTTATGATAATATCATACATAATCATTGTACCTATGCCGGAAAACAAACCCGCGGTCTTGGTTTTGCGAAACTTCATATGGTTAAATTATGCCAGGCCGGGCTGGATAGCGGGTTTACTCATCAAGAGGGCTATTGGCCTATGAATAACAACCGTTCAATAATTCTTTTCTTAAACATGGGCTGGCAAATTGAGAACATTCGCAATGAAAAAGACCTCTTTATGAAAGCAGATCTTCAAAAAGTCAGAGATAAAACTTACGAACTTGTTTTAGCAAATAAATAAATGTCGAATAAAAATGTACTGCTTATCGGGGCATCCGGCGGGCTTGGTGAACATATCACAAAAGGGCTTGCGGCTGCTGGCTTTAATCTAGCACTTCACTACAACGATAGTCTAAACAAACTTGAAATGGTTGCTAACAAAATAAAAGATCAAGATGTTAAATGCAAAACTTATAAGGCAGATATAACTTCGGAAGACCAGATAACTTTTATGATAAAGAACATAAAGGAAGATTTCGGTAAGATAGATATTTTGATCAACAATGCAGGTATTTCTATTAACGGCATGAGCTGGAAGCTCTCCATCAACGACTGGAATAAAGTAGTTGCAGTGAATCTAACAGGTCCGTTTTTGTGCTGTAAGCATGTAATACCGTTAATGAAAGAGAATAAGTTCGGCAGGATAATATTTATGTCTTCTGTCGTTCCTCAAATTGGTGTAATTGGAACATCTTCTTATGCTGCTGCAAAGGCAGGATTAAGTGGGCTTAGTAAAACCATTTCAAAAGAAGTGATAAAGAATAACATTACTTCGAATCTTATCTCTCTGGGTTATTTTGATGCCGGTTTGCTTTATCAGATTCCTGAAGAAATCCGCGGTCAGATCAAGGAAACTATCCCAATAAAAGATTTTGGAAATCCGATTGAAGTTGTGGAGTGTATAAAGTATTTGAGCAGTGAAAAATCGGGCTATCTCACAGGTCAGACAATCAACTTAAACGGAGGATTGTTTTAATTAATGTGCGGAATTAACGGTATTGTTTCCGCTGATACTGACATTAAAAAAAAGATTAAGGCTTTGAACAAATTGTTAGTGCATCGTGGACCTGATGATGAAGGGTACGTATTGATAAATGCAAAAACCGGCAAATTCACTCAATGTTCCGGAATTGATTCTGTTGATGAAATTCGCTCAGCTTACCCAGATATAGATACCACCAACATGATAGATTTTGATATGGTCTTTGGACATAGAAGGCTTTCTATAATTGACTTAAGCAAGAATGGTCATGGCCCTATGGGCAGCACGGACGGAAAAGTCTGGGTTACTTTTAACGGTGAAATTTACAATTACATTGAATTAAGAGAAGAGTTGATAAGTAGTGGATTTAATTTCCTCACTAAAACCGATACAGAAGTTATTGTGAATTCCTATTTACATTGGGGAATTGACTGTTTGAATAGATTCAACGGAATGTGGGCTTTCTCGCTATGGGACTCAAGAACAGGTTCATTGTTTCTTTGCAGGGATCGATTCGGAATCAAACCACTTTATTACACATATACAAAAAGCTACTTTGGCTTTTCGTCTGAAATAAAACCGCTGATATACTTAATGGGGCGGACCCCCGAAATCAATTCTGCAAAGATTCCATTTTACATCATAAATGGTAATCGCTTAAATACAATAGATACATATATAAACGGGATTAGTTCTTTGCCTTCATCACACTACCTTGTTTACAAAAATGGTCTAATTGAAACAAGGCAATACTATGAAATTCCGATCAGAAAAAGTGAGAACAGGAGTGAAAAATCACTTGGTGATGAGATAACTTTCCTCCTGAAAGATTCCATAAAGCTCAGATTCAGAAGTGATGTACCGGTAGGTACTTGCTTGAGCGGGGGATTTGACTCATCGAGCATTGTATCATTATCTTCAGGACTGTTCTCCGGCAGGCTTAGCACATTTTCTGCAGTTTGGAATGAACCTGAATGTGATGAGTCTCGTTATATAGACTTAGTGAATCATATTTATGGCTGCCTAGCTCATAAAGTATATCCAAGTGCTGAAGAATTCGAAAGTGTGTTCAATCAAATAAACTACTTTCAGGAAATTCCAAGCGAAGGACCGGGACTTTATCCTCAATGGTATGTGATGCAAGAAGCCCGGAATAAAGTAAAAGTATTACTTGACGGACAGGGTGGAGATGAAATATTTGGAGGATATTTCCTTATTGGCGCATACTTAAGAGGTATAATCAAAGATAGAAAGTATTCAAAGATCTTGAATGAATATAGAAATTTTCTTAACTACTTGAGAGAAAACGGATTACATTCCTTTGCAAGTTGGCTGTTCCCGAGGCAATATAACAAGCTTACAGGTTCAAAGCTGTCACGCAAATACAATATTGTAAATGAACATCTTTGGGAACAGATAGACCGTGATACAATGGTTGAAGAAACTAATCCGCCGGAGAGTTTTGGCAATTTTTTCAGCAATATGGCTTACCATTTCATTAGGAATCAAACTCTCCCTACATTACTCCATTATGAAGATAGGAATTCGATGGCTCATTCTATCGAAAGCAGAGTCCCTTTTTTGGATTACAGGCTCGTAGAGCTGGGAATAAACCTCGATCAAGAGCATCTTACAGATAGAGGTGTTTCACGCCCTTTATACAGAAAAGCACTTCAACAATATCTTCCAAAAGAGATCACTGATCGCAAGGATAAACTCGGATTTCCAGTCCCGTTTACAAAGTGGACAAGATCAGTATTGAAGGACTATGTTACAGATACATTATTAAACAGTAATGCAGGAATATATGAATTTGCAGATTTTGAACAAGTCAAGAAGAACCTTAAAGATCATTTTGATGAAAGAAGAGATTTTGGCTGGATAATATGGAGGCTGTTAAGTCTTGAATCAGTTTTGAGTATGTACAGAAAATATAATTTCAATTAGTATATTAATATTATATTTTTTGATGTTTTAATCAACATTTCATATTATAGATTAAGAATTGATCAAATTTATTGTTAAGTCATATTCGTTCAAGAAGATAGTTATGTTGTTAGTGATTTTCTCGGGCTTGTTCTTTGTGAGCAGTTATTTGTTTGACAGACTATGGAACAGCAGTTCTGCTATTCCAATCATAAACGTGAATGATGTTTATGATCCTCCTTTGGATTATGATAATTTTACCAGAATTAATCTGAAAATGGTGAGCAGCAACTTCTTAGCAATAGAGGGGAATAAGAAATTTCGTATAAAAGACCACAATAGCGGTTTTGAATACTATGACACTTTGAAGATCGAGTATCCCGATATCAGTTTCGATAAAGTCAACAAGATCTTTATCCATTTTGAAGACTCTAAAGGATTTGATTCTGTTTATATAGTCACAGCAAAATCAGCAGAACCGCAAATATTTTATAATCAGATATTTTATAGTTCGGTTATAGTATTTAAGATCAATGAATTCTCTGATGATACTGAACAATTCAGAATCAGTATTGAGAAACTAGCAAGGCCAGAATTGCTTGCCAGTAACGATTCGTTGATCATGCAGGTTTTCAACGAGTTTAATGTGAATATTAACAGTCTTGGACTTGCAGAATGCGGAACAAACTGTAAGATCTTCAGAGATATATGCAAAAAATATCAAGTACCATGCCGTTTCGTTAATCTTCAGGGAGGAGATGTTGACCAAACTGGCTATGCAGACCACATCGGTTATCCGCTTCATGTTGTTTGTGAGGTATATTCCAGCAAACTGAAGAAGTGGTATGTAATAGATCCCTCGTTTGGTTTTAGGTTTATGAATAGAGGCAGCTCAGAATTCCTTAATGCTATAGAAATATCTAACCGCTATGTTTTCAGAGGTGTTGACGAAATTGTTCAGGATTCAATTCTCTTGACAAAGAGGACTTTAGTAGGAAAAGACTATTTTAAGTATTACGAAAACGTACTTTTTGCCAAAATTGAATGGAAGAACAAATACGCTATTAAACTCGTTAGTGTTTTTTACCGCAATTTTAACTATTTTCATTACTTGTACTCAAATAATTTTCCACCGGTCAAAAACGGTTTCTATTATCTGGGTTTGAAAACTATTATGTATGCTTTCATCATGATCTTGTTCATAAATTCAGTCATCTACATCCTGATCAAGAGATTGTTTTCCGTAAAGAAACCTGTTCAACACTAAAAAGTATGTTAGATAGCATAATGTCATCGAATAAGCGGAAATTGAGTAAGAAAAACGTTGTTGTTTTTGGTGCTCATCCTGATGATTTTGAAGTAGGCTGCTCGGGAGTAATTCTCAAGTATCTTGATCAGATGAATCTCAAGATTTATGTAATGTCAGACAGGTATGAGGACGGCAAACTCAGAAATCTGAAAGAAAAAGATAAATCATTAAGAATTCTTGGACTGGATAAAGTACCGTTTACAATTTATGATATTCCCACTAGGGTATTCCATGATTACCGTTCAAAGATAAGAAATATACTATATAATATTGCTACAAAAACTGACGTTGACGTTATTTTCACTCCTCCAATCCATGATATCCACCAGGATCATATAGTTCTGGCCGATGAAGTAATTAGGTTATTCAGAGAAAAGACAATTTTTGGATACGAGGTAATTAGAAGTGGATACGATTTCGCTCCGAATATGCACGTGAAACTTAACAAAGAGCTAGTTGACCTGAAGGTCAAGGCAGCACAGAGTTATAAATCGCAGTGGTCGACAACCAAAAGCGGTGGTTATTACTTTGCTAAAGAAGTAATGAAGGGTTTGATGCGCGCACGAGGTGCTCAATTTGGTGTAGAATATGCTGAAGCATTTGAAGTGTACCATCTTAAACTATGAAGCATAAGATACTAGTTTTATGTTATAATTACGAAGCAAGTCAGTTCCCCAAAACACCGGATCCAGCAGACAGGTTTTTTACTTACGGTTTCGGGGGAATGTTTGGAAAATTATTCGGAAGATATCTAAAAGGTTACGATATCGAAGTTTGGAGAGTGGATAGTTATTGCGAAGGAAAATATTATGAAAAGAATATCGATGGAATTGCTTTTAGGGTTTATAGGTCTTATAGTTTTCCTAAACTGGGACATTTTTCGTTCAGATTCATCAAAGATCTAAAGCTTGAAAGAAAACTAAATGATCCGGTCTTATTCATTGTACATACTCACAATTGGCAAACGTATAATATTTTGTTCTTTTTAAAGAAGGCCAATATAATTACAACACATCATGGTGAATTGTCGCCATTTTACATTTACAGTATAACAAAGGGATTCAGAAAAATGAAAGCATTTTTCGGAATACTTGCAGAAAAGCTGGTATTGAAGCATGTTGATCATTTCTTGATCGGTGACACAAGACAAGTTGACTACATAAAGAAAGCAGTTAATGATTTCAAGTATTCTTTGTTTTCATCTGGATTTGACTTTGATACTCTTAAGCCCGTAAGTCGGCAAGAGGCACGTGAAATGCTGGGTTGGGATAATGATTCATACTATATATTATATGTAGGGAAACTATACAAGTACAAGCAGGTAAAAGAACTCATAAATATCTGGTTGGAGATCAAGTCTGAAATTCCAGAGACTGAACTTGTCCTTGTTGGAAATGAACCCAAAGGAACATGGGGAGAAGAATATTATGATCTGGCTATCAAGAGCGGCGCAAAAATCGTTGGAAGAGTACTTCACTCAGAGTTGTATAAGTACTATTGTGCGGCAAATGTTTATGTTTTAGTCGCACTGAGAGACGATTATTTCGGCGGTACAGGAATTGCCCCGATAGAGAGCCTTGCTCTGAATACACCTGTGGTAAGTTACTCAATGCGAAACTTCTTTGGAGATGAAGATGAAAGGGTTTTTGAAATGCCATCAGATATTGAAGGTTATAAAGCATCGATATTGAAGATCCTGAAAAACAGAGATGACAATTTGAATACAAGAGATATTATCAAAAAGTATTATTCACACGAAGCTGTTGTGAAAATCATTGAAAACGCACTTGCTGAAGTATTGAATGAAAATAAGTAAACCAAGGAAATAAATGCCGGACATTAAAGGAAAAAAAATACTTGTTATAGGAGGCGCCGGATTTATTGGCTCTCATGTTGTTGATGCCCTTCTGAAAGAAGATATAGGGTCGGTTACTGTTTATGATAATTTCGTAAGGGGAACTGCTGATAATATAGAAAATGCTCTGAAGGATCCAAGGGCAAAAGTATTTGAAATTGGTGGTGATATTCTTCAGACCGATATACTTAATGCAGCCATGAAGGATAATGATATGGTAATTCATTTGGCGGCTTTGTGGCTCCTTCAGTGCCATGAATACCCACGGGCAGCATTTGATGTAAACATAAGAGGTATGTTTAATGTTCTGGAGGCGTGTAGAGATAACAGAATTGAGAGACTTGTCTATTCTTCCTCAGCTTCAGTTTATGGTGATGCAGTGGAATTGCCTATGACAGAAGACCATCCTTTCAATAACAGAACATTTTACGGGGCAACAAAAATTGCAGGAGAAGCTATGGCCAGGGCTTTCTATGAAAGATACGGATTGAATTATGTTGGATTGAGATATATGAATGTTTACGGTCCGAGGCAGGATTACAAAGGAACTTATATAGCCGTGATTATGAAGATACTTGATAAGCTTGACCAGGGACTTCCTCCTGTCGTCTACGGAGACGGTTCACAAGCTTATGATTTTATTTTTGTAGAAGATACTGCAAAAGCTAATGTTTGCGCGTTAAAATCAAATGCAGTTGATGATTACTATAATGTGGGGATGGGTACCCAAACTTCAATAAAAGAACTAACCGAAATATTGTTGAATATCTACAAAACTGATCTTGAGATCGAGTATCATCCACAGGGCCAGACCTTTGTGACGAACAGGGTTGGTGCAACCGAAAAAGCTGAGAAAGAAATCGGCTTCAGGGCAACGGTTCAGCTTGAAGAGGGTTTGAAAATGCTAATACAATGGAGGAGAGAGCATAAGAAAAGATTTGGTGACAAATGGAAACTATTTGAATGATGAATATACCAATCGCAAAAACAGAGTTTACTGAAAGTGAAATTGAGAGCATCCTTAAGCCACTAAGGACTGGATGGGTTGTGCAAGGTCCATTTGTTAAGGAATTTGAAGAAAAATGGTGCAATTTCACAGGGGCTGAAAATTCGGTAGCTGTTTCTAACTGCACCACTGCGTTGCATTTGTCTTTGGCAGCATTAGGAATCAGCAGCGGTGACGAAGTAATCGTACCGGCTTTTACGTGGATAGCAACTGCAAATGCTGTTGAATATCTTGGTGCTAAACCTGTTTTCTGTGATATTGAACTTGACACTTTTAATATTGATACTACAAAACTTGAAAGTTGTATAACTGATAAAACCAGAGCAATAATCCCTGTTCATTTATTTGGACTACCTGCAAAAATGGACGAAGTTACGAATATCGCGAAAAAACATAATCTGTTGATAGTTGAGGATGCTGCTTGCGGTTTTGGAGCCAGATATAAGGGTCAACATACGGGCAATATGGGTGATACCGGATGTTTCAGCTTTCATCCACGCAAAGCCATTACAACAGGAGAAGGGGGAATGATCACCACAAGAGATGATAAGCTAACCCTTAAGTTAAGATCAATGCGTGATCATGGTGCATCGATGTCTGATCACCAGAGACATTTTGGCGGTAAGCCATATTTACTTTCAGACTTTCCATATCTTGGTTATAACTACAGAATGACAGATATTCAAGCTTCTATTGGTTCTGCACAGATGGACCGCGCAAGTGAAATTAACAGTAAAAGATCAGCAATTGCAATGAACTATGATAAAGCACTCAAGAATACTGAATGGCTGAAAACCCCGTTTCACAATGAAGATTATGAACATGGATTTCAGGCATACGTTTGTTTGTTTTGCCCTAATGACAGAATTGATAAGGAAAATATACTAAACACCAATTCCCGAAGAAATAGTTTTATGGACTACTTGCAGCAAAAAGGGATATCAACCAGGCCGGGTACACATGCTGTGCATATGACGAAGTATTATTCCAATAAGTATGACATCTTCCCGGAAGTCTTCATGAATGCATATATTGCGGATCATTGCTCCGTTGCATTTCCGCTCTTTCCCGCTCTTAGCGACGAAG
>JAUQWT010000420.1 GCA_030835005.1 Ignavibacteria bacterium
AAAGTTTCGGATTATTCATACTCGACCGGGCCGGTTATAAAGGGAGAGGATATTAACAAACCAATTGAAAAAATAAAATAGCTGATTCAAACTAAAGTCCTGTAATAATCTATGAAAGAACTGCTATTAAATTACGCGAAGTATAATCTCTGGGCAAACAAACGTATCACCGGAAAATTGAAAGAGTTAAGCCCTCAAACTTTTGAGTGCGAGCAGAAAAGCAGCTTTCGCTCGATAAGAAAGACACTCTTGCATATGTATGATGCCGAAACCATATGGTACAACCGCCTAATCGGCATTTCTTTAACAAAGTGGCCGAGCGAGAAATTCAAGGGCACAAATGAGGAAGCTATTGAGTTAATGCTTGGCGCATCAAAGAATTTTGCCGAATTTGTAGGAGTATTGGCAGACGAAAACCTGAACCTTTTCTGTGATTTCAGGAGTCTGGAAGGCAAAGAATATTCTATGAAAGTATACGACCTTATCCAGCACTTTGTGAATCACTCAACATTTCACCGCGGACAGATGATCACAATGCTTAGAAACCTGGATATTGATGATATCCCCTCAACTGATTACATAACATATCTGCGCTCCGGTGAAAAATAAGCTTAATGTTTTCTGGTTCCGCCGTGACTTAAGGCTTGAAGATAACAAAGGGCTTCAGCATGCGTTAACCTCTGTATTGCCGATTTTACCTGTATTTATTTTTGATACGGAAATACTGGACAGGCTTGAAAACAAATCCGATAGCAGGGTTTATTTCATCTACCAAACTCTTAAAGAAATTGATCTTGAACTGAAAAAGTCGGGGAGCTCATTACTGGTACTCTCAGGAAAACCGGCGGAGGTATGGAAAAAACTTATTGATGAATATGATATTTATGGGGTTTTTGCAAATCACGATTATGAACCTTATGCAGTACAAAGGGATCAAAAGATAAAAAAGATCTTAGCTAAAGAAGGGATTCATTTCAATACTTACAAAGACCAAGTAATTTTTGAAAAAGATGAAATTACTAAGCCTGACGGCAAGCCTTATACAATTTTTACTCCATACTTCAATAAGTGGATGGAACAATTCTCACTTAAGAATATTGCCGATTACCCGGTAAAACATTTGCTTGGCATGTTCTTGAAATTTGAGAGCAATATGCCATCTTTGCGGAAGATCGGTTTCAAAAAAACTGCAATAACCGTCCCTCCAAAAGAACTGAACAAAAGTATTGTAAAAAACTATGAGCTTACCCGTGATAACCCTGCTATTGAAGGCACTACACGCATGAGTGTTCATTTAAGATTTGGCACTGTGAGCATTCGCAGATTAACCGAAGAGGCTGCTAAGCTAAGCCCTGTATGGCTTAAAGAGCTGATCTGGCGCGAATTTTTTATGATGATAATTTATCACTTTCCTCATTCAGCTGTTAAATCATTCCGGCCGGAGTATGACCGGATAAAATGGCGAAACGATGAAGATGAGTTTGAGGCATGGTGCAACGGCAAAACGGGTTTCCCGATAGTTGATGCAGGAATGCGCGAGCTTAACTCTACAGGATTCATGCATAACAGGGTAAGAATGATAACGGCAAGCTTTTTGACGAAGGATCTTCTGATTGACTGGCGCTGGGGAGAGCGGTATTTTGCAGAGAAGCTGCTTGATTACGAATTGTCATCAAACGCCGGTAATTGGCAATGGGCAGCAGGCTCCGGCTGCGATGCAGCGCCTTATTTCAGAGTATTCAATCCGGAATTGCAGCAGAAGAAATTCGACCCTGAAATGAAATACATTAAGAGATGGATTCCGGAATTTGGAAACCCGGCATATCCTGAACCAATTGTTGATCACAATTCGGCAAGAGACCGCGCAATAAACGCGTACAAAGAAGGGCTGAGGAAGTAACCCTTATTTAGCAGGAATTAGGTATTTATTTTTAATTAAATAAATGATTAATTGCATCCAAAGACATTGATAATTTAATAATATTTAACAATTTATTAATGGACGCACAAACGCTGACCATCATAATTCCTGTTCTGATAGTTCCCTGGATAGTTCTGTTTTTCATCATGAAAGGATCTAATAAGAAAGTAATAAAGAACTATCAGAAGCTTAGCCAGAAGTATGATCTGAATATTGATATTACAAAAAAAGTAGGGATGAAAAATCATCCGCATGCATTGGGAACATACAGAAGCAGGAACATAAAGATCGAAAGCGTCATAAGAGATTCAATTGACGGGAAGAAAGTTATACCGCACACAATACTTACTGTAGAATGTAATAACCCTGATAAATTCAGTTTCCGTGTGGTAAAAAGAAATAAACAGAACAGGGCTTCTTATTCTGCAGGTTCTTCATTAATAGAGGATAACGAGTTTGATGATAAATTTATAGTTCAAACAAGTGATCCCATTAGGCTTAGAAGGATATTCGATTTCAATACAAGATTTAAACTGGACCAGGTTCACGCACTTGGATTCAACGGGGCGATATTACTGCATGAAAATACCCTTCAATATATTGAAAGAGAGCTGCTTAAAGATGACGACTCTCTGATGAGGGTTGAGCTTATCATGCATGAGCTGTGTGATATTGCCGAGACTATGAAGTACAATTAAGAAAACAGCCTTTTCGAATATAGAATAGGCTGCCTTTATTCAAACCTCTGATAAAAGCAATTCCCGGATTTTCTTACTTGACAAAAGACATTTTCATGGTTTCAGTATAGCTGCCGGAGCTAAGCCTGTAGAAATAAATCCCGGATGCCAACCCTGAAGGATTAAAGCTGACTTCATAGGTCCCTGCAGTTTGCTTTTCGTTAACAAGCTCTGCAACGGAGTTTCCCAAAATATCAAACACTGTTATATTTACCTTACCTGCCTCACGGATCATATACCTGATAACGGTTGAAGGGTTGAACGGGTTAGGATAGTTCTGCATGAGATCAAATCCGGCTGGTGTTTCATTATTAATATTAATGATGCCTGTTGTATTGCCGAAAGTACCATCGAAATTAATATTTTGAGCATAGACTCCGCCGCCGTCATTTCTCTGATCCTGCCAGCTTAAAATTGACATTCCGCTTGATGAATTAATTACCGAATTAAGACGCAGCTTTGAACTTGAAAGGCTTCCGGGAATCACAATATTGCCGCTCCACAAATAACCGCCGCTTTTGCCAAGTCTTGTGGCCTTTACCATACTGTTACCTGAGAGCGCATCCTGGTTGAAACAAATTATCACATTGGTATCTCTTGTCATTACTGTATAAGTTAACGGCTGGTTTGAGCCCAGCGGCTGTATTGCCAAACCGTCTGCTGTCCAAAGGGGCGTGCCCGTTGGAGAGAACCTTTGTGCATAAAACCCCCATTGTGTTTGTCCGCCGTTTGCTTCCTGCCAGGCTACATAAGTTTCTCCGGTTGCAGGCATGTAACAGGCAATTGGCGTAAAATGATTATTGGCTGAATTTCCTGATACTGCTGAACCATTTACCGGAAATTGAATTGCGCCGGCAGAATTTTTTCTTTGAACGTGCCCGGTTGTACGATTGATGGCATTTCGGTCATCATGCCAGCAGTAAATAGCGCCGCTATTTCCGTCTGAATATAATCTGGGCGTGTAGAATCCCGATACCCTTCCGAGGCTGTAAACAGTGTCCTGAGTCCCGTTCCAAACCCTTGTGCCTACAGAAGAAACTTTTTGCGAGTATATCCTGTAATTTGATGGGCTGATAAACGAACCTGTGTATCCTGAAAACATAACTATAACGCTTCCGTTATCAGACGGCAAAACACTGGGCCAGTCGAAATTTTCAGTTGTTCCGCTTGTCCATATTATTGGAGAGCTTCCCCATTGCTTCACACCCGCTGCATTCAGTTTTTGGAGTGCAAGCTTTTGAGGACCTGATCCTATCCTCCAGAAAAAAACATAATTCCCATCAGAAGTCTGTACAACTTTTGGATTCGGCTGAAAAGAATTTACAGAATCAGAAAGTGTTACTCCATTGGCTCCCCACATTTGTGCTCCGGCAGGACTGATCATATAAGCAAACGGATTAATTGCGCCGCCGTTTCTTATATCCGTAAAAGTAATAATTGCATTATTATTGTTATCGGCAATCATATCCCAGTCAACCAGCGAAGAGTTTTGGGGGTTGCTGCTTACCAGAA
>JAUQWT010000067.1 GCA_030835005.1 Ignavibacteria bacterium
CAGTGCGCTGAGTAAGCAATAAGAGCATTTCAAATATCCCCAAATTAAAACCCCGCTTTGTTTTCACAAGAAGCGGGGTTTCCCTATATTCTTTTAGCTATGATCACTTTTTCCCCTCACGTGGAGGGGTGGCTCTCCGCCAACTTGTGGAGAGACGGGGTGGGTTAATTTGACAAAATACATAGATGTACTCTCCGCTCGGCCAAGGATAACTTACATAACCCTCTTCAAATAACCATTCGGATTAAAACTCATCAAGAACTTCTCTTTCTGCTTATCAACTTCAAACTCAGGGTGTTTGGGCAGGAATTCCTCTATTGCTTCCATCGGTCCCGGCCCCTGCCCGAATCCGGAATAAACTGGGTGTCCGTTTATGTTGGAATCCTCTACTACAAGATAAGAACCCCTGGTTACAAGATTATGATACAATTCCAGCTCCTTCAATACATGGTCTTTTGAGTGATCTGAATCAAGGATAACCATTACGGTTTTTTTATTTTTCACTGCGTTCTTTACTTTTTCAATAATTTCAGGAGATGTGCTTGAGCCAAGAAGGTAAGTTATTCTTTCATGCTCAGGCATATCCGGCATTGCATCAACATCAATCGTGATTATCTTGCCGGGTAGATCCATAATATCAAATAATTTTGCATAATAAAGCGCGCTGCCTCCATGGAATGTGCCGCACTCTATAATAACATCGGGTTTGATCTCCCAAAGTAATTCCTGGTATATCCACAGGTCGTTTGGACATTTAAAAACTTTCTTTCCAAGGAAATATGTCTCTGCCCATACTTTCGAATAGTAATATTTTGCATGGAACTCATCCTCAATGTTCTTCGGAGGATTTATCACCCTGTTGATCCTGGCCAGTATCCGCTTAACAAATATCATATAAGAAATATTCTGTTATTATTTTGCTTAAAATTCACCTTCACCTATTTTTCTCGCACTCCCGGTTAAACTTAAATCAGTTATTTTCCCGTTGCCCATTTTGAAATCCACTATCAGATTCTCTCCGCTTTGAACCTGCACGGTTACCGGCGGCTCAGCAGATCTATCCACTGCATACACAATTGCAGAAGAGATCACTCCCGTTCCGCATGCAAGTGTCTCGCGCTCAACTCCTCTCTCGTAAGTTCTTATTCTTATCCCCCCGCTGTCTGTTGGCTGGACAAAATTCACGTTTGCCCCGCGCGGAAAGAATTCATAATGATTTCTAAGTACTGCACCTATGCCATTAACGTCAATCTTATCAAAAGAGCTGGTTCCAAGCGCGGTTTTGTTGGATTTATCATCCGCGAAAAGCACAACATGATCAGAACCAACATCGGCATAGTTTACTGTTAATTCTTTTAGTTCTCCGTCTATTTCAGCTTTTATTGTGATGTTAAACCTGATGAATTTAGGATCCGGGAAGATTATCTTAACATTATCATCATCAATGATTTTAGCAGTATATACATCATCTACAGCTTCCAGCAGGAATTCTTTGCTGGCTAATATCCCATTCTTATGAAGATACATTGCCAGGCACCTGGAACCGTTTCCGCACATTGCCCCGAAGCTCCCATCCCTGTTGTAATAATTCATCCTTATTTGCGGACCGTGTGTAACGGGCTTATCGGCAAATATCACACCGTCGATATCCCTGAAATGATCCCTGCATATCACTTTTGTAAATTCATCCTGTTTATACAAAGGTATCTCCGTGCTCCAGTTCAGATTATTTATCATCACAAAAGTATTTCCTGCACCACTATAGATCTCATATTTTAATTTGTTATTCATGTATTTTGACCCTGATATTATTGCTATTTCCCGTCTTAACCAAAAGAGTATCGGCTTCAACGGTATTGTTTACTGTTTACAATTTATTAAATGCTTTTGTCCCGCCTTATTTTTTATCTTTATTTACTATTATTCATTGATAACTGATAAATGTTAATTGTCTAAAAGACTCCCCTATAATTTGATTGCTTTGTTATTTTTATATCCTGCAGCTGCGGGGCTTTTATCCTCAGCTCAAACTTATACCCTCTGTAAACACCCGTTGGCACCCAGTTAAAGCTCATTTCCCAGCAATGGAGGTCCCTGTATATCGTAACATACGGCGTAGTGAATTGCTTTTGGAAAATGTCATATCCAGCAGAAAAAGTGAATTTCCAATTCCTTGTGAGATTAAAATTCAGATTGCCCGATACATTTGAAAATTTTGTGATCACGCTTGGATTGCTGCGGTTTATGGAATAATTATAGTTCAGTGTTACACTCCACGGAATACTGAAATCCACAGGCTTATCCCCGTACATGCCAACATACTCGCTTTCATATGTGCTTGGTTCCCTTACTTCTTCTTCGGCTTTTTCTGTTGTATCGCTAAGGTCATCTCTCAGCTGACCACCCGCTATAGTTGTTGAAACAGACACGTTAAAATTCGTCAATTGAGCCAGGCGCTTTTCTTCATTCCACAGAAATTTGTTTACTCTCCCAACTCCATTCACATACTTGTAAAGATTGAAAGTTGCGCTGCCGCCAATATTGAGGAAACTGCCAATTTGTGTTCTGTAACTTAAATTTAACTCCGAAAACCTCAGGCTATCAGCAGCAAAATTATAATTTATGGCCGCATTCAGATTTAAGAGCTGAAACTTTGAATCACTTGTATCGGTATCCCTTACCTTCATTTCAAATACATTGCCTACTGCGAAACTCAGGGCCTGCTGCTCTCCCGAAGGAGCACCACCGAATACTTCGCGTTCAAAAAATGAGTATTTGATCTCCTGCCCGAATTGGTTTACGTAAGTTCCGTATGCGTTCCACTGAGGTTTTGAAAAATCGGGCTGAAAGCTGTATGTAACTGCCGGAGTTATTGTATGGCGGAAACCTTTAATCCCAAGGATGTTTGTCTTGAAAAGCCCGATAAGCCTGGTATTAAGCGATATTCCCGTACTGAAATAGCGGAAAGCCTTAAAGCCCGTAACATCGGCAGTTGTGAGTGTGCTGTCTGTCTGGTTGAACTGCTTCTCAACCGATTTATTATACCAAATTTCAGTGTAATTAAAAAACGGAGAGAAGCTGAATTCTGATACTTTTATCGGTGCAGTAATTCCAACACCCTGCCTCAAGCCTCCGCGTGAATTCTTTCTGAAGTTGCCGTCAACAAGTGAAGGGTCAACAAGCAATTTCTGATCTATATAAGTAAGCTGCGAATTATAACTGTACGATACTGATTCATACCATTTCAGGTTCAACAGTGATGTGTTCTTCCCCCTGAACGGATATGTTTGTGACCTTGCAAACGATATTGAGGGTATTGTTTGCTGTACTTCACCCGTTGTAAGGTTTTGGTCGCGGGAATAATTTATCGAAATCGAATTTGGCGTGCCTTCCCAGAACTTGTTGAGCGTAATATTGGAAACAGCATTTTGCTGAAGCAGCTCATTTAGATTATTGGTGGAGGTATTATAATAATTCTTACTGCTTAAGAAATTAACATTCGCCGTTAGAGTCGTCGTCGGATCAATTGTCTGGTTGTGATAAACCCCAATTCTCCACTCGTCACTGAAAGTCTTGTCAACATCAGTATCCTCTCCAAGCCTTATGCGCGAGCCGCCAAGATCAACGCTTCCGCTTAAAATATATCTTTTTACGTAACGAAACCTTGTACTTAAATCAAGCCTGCCCTTAGTATAATAATTTCCCTGGAGCGCAAGATCGATGTAATCATTAATAGCCCAAAAATAACCAAGATGTGCAAGATACCTGCCATAAGTCGGGTCATCGCCGTAAGCCGGAGATATCAAACCGCTTGAGCGGCCCGAGTGATTCGGGAATATTCCGAACGGCAGCGCAAAAAGAGGAACGTCGTCAATGTACAGGAATACGGGCTCGGCAATAACTCTATCGCCCTGAATAATTTTTAATTTCGGACTTCCAAAGTAGTAATCCGGCTCGGCTTTATCGCAGGTTGTATATCTTCCGTTTTGAACGAAAAAAGTATTGTCATCAACTTTTTTTATCTTCTCGCCAAGATAATATCCCCCCTCCAGTTCTGTTGAGCCCATATCAATATTGCCTTTGCGTGTTATGAAGTTATATCTCAGCTTTTTAGCATCATATCTTTTTGTTCCCTCCATGAATATCGGCAATCCAATGAACTTACCTGCCTTAACTGAATCGGGAATTCCGTTTGCCTCCATGATCGAACTTTCCTTGTAAAGAGTTATCCTTGCCGCTTTTAAATTGTATTCCTTATATTTCAATTCAGCTTCATTGTAGAGCATCAGTTTATCTTCGCTCAGGTCAAAAATTGCAGAATCTGTTGCCGAGTATTCTATTATTGCGTTGATATCACTTTGATTATTAGAATCAATTGCAGTCTTTAGCGAATCATTGATCGGGACAAAGAGGAGTGAATCACCCGCTTGCTGTGAAAGTAATGGCAAAGTAAACAATGAAGCCAATATTACTGTATAAAAATATTTCAAGTGTTTTTAAACATCTGAAGATGTTTTACTTTTCATTGCTTCATATTACCCATTGCTTAAGTTATGGGCTTGTTGCAATTATACCACAAATCTCTTCTAAATTCTTCTTATCAACCTCATCAAATTTATCATATTCATCGCTGTCAACATCCAGTACAGCCCAAACTTCCCCGTTTTTAATAAGCGGAATAACGATTTCGCTTTTTGACATACTGCTGCATGCAATATGGCCGGGGAATTTATCTACATCAGGCACAATAATGGTCTCTTTTTTTTCTACGCATGCACCGCAAACACCCTGTGGAATCTTAATTCTTGTGCATGCCACTGGACCCTGGAACGGTCCCAAGACCAGATCGCCGCCCTTAACAAAATAAAACCCTACCCAGAAAAATCCCTCCATGGAGTACTTAATCGTGGCGCAAATATTGGCGAGATTAGCAATCATATCAGTTTCATCTGCAATCAATGCCTTTATCTGCGGAATAA
>JAUQWT010000068.1 GCA_030835005.1 Ignavibacteria bacterium
TAAGAAACGCGCAGATGCATCATGTAACGTCTTTACTTTAACCAATTCTCATTAATTTTCGGAATGTATTTCTCTTTTTTATTGTTATATAAATAAATAAGTTACAGGTAGAATCTAAACTTTTGACAGCAATTAAACATATGAAGAAGTATTATTCGTTTTTGGTGATCATTGCGCTGCTATCCTTATCGTTTGTATCATTCAAGTCAGCAGATAATAAGATAGGAAAAATGCTTGGAAGCGCACTGGAAAACACAAGTGAAAATAACTTTGTCGTTTGGGTTTACTTAAAAGATAAGGGGCCAAATGCTTCTGCAGAGCTGAACAGTCCGCTTCAAATAGTATCGCAGCGTTCGCTTGATAGAAGATCAAAGGTTAAACCGGCGGGTGAGCTTCTTGATTTTACAGATATTCCTCTTTACCCCGCATATATAAATGCAATTGCCTCTAATGTTACCAAAGTAAGGCATGGCGCAAAATGGCTAAACTCTGTGAGCGTTGAAGTGAACCGTGAACAGTTAAATACACTTTCTCATTTTGATTTTGTTTCAAAGATAGAGCTTGTTGAGAGATTCAAAATGAAGAAGGAAAATATTGAATATTCTTCTGATAACAGTCCGGTATTTCAAAATTCAATTGCAAACACAGATGACCCGCTTGCAGATTCACTTAATTACGGAACGGGAAGCGCGCTTTCACAGATAACCCAGATAAAGGTTAATGTTGTTCACAACCAGGGGATTTACGGGCAGGGAGTCATGATAGCCAACTTTGATGCCGGATACTACAATTTAACCCACGAAGTCTTCACAACTCTGCCGATGAAGATCAGATCAAGATACGATTTCCAGACCCACAGCACTACGCTGACCGCGCACCCTCATGGAACTGCAACACTTTCGCTGGTGGGCGGTTACAAACCGGGACAAATGATAAGCCCGGCATTCATGTCTGATTTCATTCTTGCAAGAACGGAAGTTGATCCGACGGAAACTCCCGTAGAAATGGATAACTGGATAGCTGCGGCTCACTGGGCAGATTCTCTTGGTGCTGATATCATAACAAGCTCGCTTGGCTACCTTGATTTTGACCCGCCGCACACAAGTTATACATGGCAGGACATGAACGGCAACACATTGCCGATCACAATTGCCGCAGATCTTGCAGTAAATAAAGGTATCATAGTCAGCAACTCAGCCGGAAATAACGGCTCGGGGGCTCACAATACTTTGGGCGGCCCGGCAGATGGTGATAGTGTAATTACGATCGGATCTGTTACTTCAACAGGATTGAGGTCTAATTTCAGTTCAGTTGGCCCAACTACAGACGTTCCCCCGCGAATAAAGCCGGACCTGATGGCAATGGGAAGTAATAACTATATTGCCAATATTATTGGCAATACTTATGATAACGGGAGCGGGACATCATATTCCTGTCCCCTTGCTTCGGGAGTTTGCGCGCTGGTACTATCTGCAAACAAAGATCTTACACCTATGCAGGTAAGAGGAATTCTCAGAAAATTTGCAAGCAGGTCTAACACACCCGATAACAGTTACGGATGGGGGATAATTGACGCCAGCCTGTCTGTTGATTCAGCAAGGAAGCTTGATAATACTCCGCCGGTAATTCTGCATACTCAGCCCTTTACCAACACCGTCAGCAATGATGCCGTTGTAATGAAAGCAAAGATAACTGATAACGGAATAATCCGGAACTGGGCAAACCAGGCGCCGCTTTTGTATTACCGGAAGAGTACAAACGCCGGAGCAACATGGACTCCATTTACACCCATCAGTTATTCTGCCCTTAATCTTGATACTTTCTCGTTCAGCATCACAGGCAGTGTTAGCGGAACTCATGTGCAGTACTATTTTGCTGCTCAGGATATTGCCAAGCCGGTTAAAATGGCAACGCTGCCGGAAGGCGGCAATGGCATCAACCCGCCGGGAATAAATCCGCCGCCAAATATTTTTCTATATACAGTTGGTGTAATTGGTATTGAACCGGTATCGACCGAGATTCCTTCAGCTTTTAAACTGTACAGCAACTATCCAAATCCGTTCAATCCGGTTACCAAAATAAAATTTGATATTGCAAAACAAACAAATGCAAAACTTTCCGTTTACGATATGCTTGGAAGGATAGTAAAAGTGCTTGTGAACGAAGACCTGAGTGCAGGAATATATGAAATAAATTTTGAGGGCAGTTCACTGTCTTCGGGGGTATATTTTTACAAGCTTGAAACCGGTTACTTTGCAGATACAAAAAAAATGCTGATGGTCAAGTAACGCTTTATTAAATTGATTTAATAAAAAACCGTCTGCCTCTGAATCCGGCAGACGGTTTTATTTTCGATAGAGGCTATCTATCTTGGAGGAAAAACATCTTTACCTTCTTTAACAACTATTCCGTCTCTTGTTGCCTGCCAGGTATAATCCCACCACTGTCTCGGATCATTTCTATCACCTGCTCTTTGAACGATCTGAACACCAAGAGGTATTCCAACTCCGCCCATAGGAAGGATCGGCTGACCCTGCGGACCTTTTTTCACACCAATTTTTCCGTGAGCAGTATCTGTTGAAGCCGGATCTATCTGCCATCCTGTGGCTGTCATCCACCCGGTAATTTTTAAAGGCCTGTTAAACTGAACGTGAAAGTCGTTTACTATAGTATCCTGTGAATTGTTCTTCAGCCTGAAGTTTAATACGTTTCCTACCCAGAATGGTTCAATTGTGATGGTTGAAGGTGTCATCCCTGTTGTTGGGTTGAATTCATCCGGAGATGATGTGCCCAAAGGATTACTATCGCTGCAAGCCGAGAAGATTGCTGCAATTGCAAATAATACTGTGAATAAAGCTGTTTTGAGATTGAATTTTGAGTTTTTCATTTTTTTTCTTTCTTTGATTGATTAATTGATTAACTTGTTACAAAATTAATCCGGAAGCTTACCGATACCTTATCGGAAACCTTATCAATAAGCAAAAAATGAAAAAAACGTCAAATCAAGCATTTTTTGATTAGTTTTAGCAGGGTTTTGTTACGAATTTCTAATTCATAATACTAAACTAGATATGAAGACTACTCTCCAGTTAGCCCTTTCAGTTCGTTCAGTTCTGTTTGAGGAGGCTTTCTTCCCATCTCTTCTTCATATACTGCAATGTATCTCTCATACTTGTTTACGGCAAGATTCAGTTTTCCGAGCTTACTGTAAGCAATAATTTGATACTTAAAAGATATGTAATTTATCGGGTCAGTGTGATTTAGCTTTTCTGCATACCGGATTACTTCTTCCATCTTGTTTTGCGCGGCAAGTGTTTCAAGCAGGATCTCTGTGTTCTTGACAAATTTGTTTCTGTACTCTTCACGGAGGCTTTCACACCACGGGTCGTAATATCCTTCAAGTACATCTCCGGAATACAGATTGACGGCTTTGATTAGATATTCGATCCGCTTCTGCAGGTCTTGAACTGAACCTGCTTTAATGATTGTCCTGTCAAAATCTTCCAGATCTGAATAATAATTGAACTCATCGTTTAGTCTAAGCGTCTTATCCATATAAGTAATGAAATCGGGGTTTTTTATTGCCAGACCGGCATCGATGTCTTTTGATTGTGTCTTGAGTGCAGTTCTTAGGTTTGATACTGCCTGATGAAATGTGTTATCTGCGCTGTCAATAGGTGTATCACCGTAGAAGATATCAATTATCTTGTCTTTTGAGAGTGATTTGTTATGAGATAACATGAGGTAGCATAAAATCAGCTTTCTGTTTTTCCTGACCCATTTTTTATCCTGTATTTCTTCACCATGCATAATAAATCTCAGCCCTCCAAACGCCATCATTTTAAGATCATATTGCCTGTCGATCAGTTTCTGCAGCTGATCCCTGTATTCATTGCTGATCCATTCAAGTTCTGAAATCTCATGAATAGAAGCCAGCCAATCACCTGTAGTTTCTTTAAATCTGTTTTTCAATAAACTGAAAATACCGCTAGATCTCATAAATTCGCGGAGCAAGAATGAAAAGTATCCTTTTTCTTTGGATACTAATAGAACCTTATCAAGATATTCAATACAGGTTTCTGGATTCCCGTTATTGAAATAGAATTTGGCAGTATAAAAACCTGCTATTGTTTTGTCATAATACGAATCAATAGAAGATAGAAATTCATTCACTCTGCACAATTCCTTTTCGGTTTCTGCAGCTGGCGCCGTATCAAGACTGTTTATGGTTTTCAATAGGGATATGAGGATACTATCCGACTCTGTAGATCTGTTTATATATTTTTCAGCAAGATCAAAATAGTTACTTGCGCTTTCTTTCCTTCCCAGGTAGAAACTGCATTCACCCAAAAACTGATAGCTTAAATATATATACTGACTATTTTTTATCTTTAATGACATCCTGTTGATCTCTTCTGCGAGTGCTATTGCAGGTATATAGTCTCCAGTTTCAAATATCAATGTATATTCAGTCATTTTCACCAGTAAATCAAAAATAGGAGAAGAGAAGTAGCGGACAAGTTTAAGGGTCTCATCGTAGTAATCTTTCGCCAAACAGTACTTTCCAGAGCGAGAATACAATATACTGAGGTTCCCCAGAACTACAAGTTTTCTTTGGAGGCTTTTAGTCATACTTAATGTAAGCTCGTAATAATGGATAGAATGCACAAATTCACCTCTTATAATATTCAGGTTACCAAGCAGATTGTAGATATCTTCAGTGATTGAACTGTTCTCAATGGTTTTGCACAGATCTAATGCCAGATTAGCATATTTCAGCGAAGTTTCTAATTCATTATTGAAAAAATAAACATTAGCCAGATAGTAAAAAACTCTGGCCCTGTTTGTTTCTGAGGTCTTCTTCTTCTCAAGTGCCAATAGTTCTTTCATTGCATCGGACGTTTTTCCCTGATTCAGCAAAATTCCAAGTCTGGAAATCGTCGCTTTGATAGTGAAATCTTCATCTTTTTCCTTTCCGGATAATTCAATTGATTTGTTAATATAATCAAGTGACTTATCCAGGTCTCCGTGGTAAAACTTGTGAAGTATGCCTTTATAATACAGCAGATCCTTCTTCAGTTTCAGGCTGCTTTCGTCAAAGGAGTCTATCCATTTCCAGAGTTTTTCAAACCTTCCGTTCAGGAAAAATTCTTCAAAATATTCCTTTATGAGTATCTCTAGATGTTCCGGTTTGTTTGCAAGGGCACAATAATCAATTGCTTTTTCAATTTCAGAAACAGATTTGTAATAAAGACAGGATCTGTACATCAGCTCATTCCTTACTTCATCAGAAAGCAACTCCAGCGATTTAGTATAGAGAAAAACTTTGAAAAGCTGTATGTAACTATAGTTTGTTACATTTCTCCCGTCCGAATGTATGAAGTGCTTTGACTCAAGGAAAATGTTTCTATTCAGCAAGAGATCTAGAAACTCATTACCGTTACTTATCTGCAATATCCGGTTACAGGCGTCCAAATCGAAGCTTTCGAGGTGCGAAGTTCTAAGCAGAAAGTCTTTTACACTGGAGTCCATCCTGTTGAAAATCTCTTCTGCAAAATAATCAAATATGTTTGCAGGTATTGATTTGAGATATACTTCACCTCTAACTTCATTCTCATCAAAAGACTGCATTACCAAATGAAGACCGGTTACCCACCCGCCAAGTGAAGACAACAGATATTCAATAGACTCTTCGGATAGCGAAATACCATAAACTGTGCCGGCTAACGATGAGATTTCTTCCTTATTAAACATCAGCTCTTTCTGCGTAATCTCTCTTAGCTGTCTTTTCGCTCTTAAATGTGTTAAACTCAGTTTGGGTAATTGCCTGGATACTATCAGCAACTGAACGTTCACAGGGAGATCTCTAATTAGTAAATCAAGAAATTCAAATGTGTTTTCACTATCCTGAAGTTCATGAAGGTCATCCAACACAATAAGGATCTTTTCTGTAAAAGTATTCAGCATATCATTTATCATTATTCCGGCGAGCTCAGTCAAAAGAGCTTGATGGTCTTTAATCCTGATCGAATCGTTTTCAGCCATCTCAATGGTTTCAAGTAAGCTATTGCCAAATTGCAGATTGATCTTTCTTAATGAACTTACTAAGTATTCAATGAGGTCAAAAACACTTTTCATATCTGCTGTAACCTGCACCCAGGCTGTCATTCTGCCCGATGAGTTGATGAACTCCGTTACAATTGTGGTTTTGCCATATCCCGCCGGAGCAGTTAACAGCAAAAGTTTTCTATCTTCTGAAGATAACAATACCTTTGTAATACCGCTTCTTGCGATGATGTTCTTTGGGGCCTTCGGGGGTGTGATCCGGGTTTGTATGACTTGCCGGAGCCTGGTTTTATCCATATTGAAATATAACAATAGTAATTTATCAATTAAACGTAATAATTAACTGTTAAAATTGAGTCTGTAAAATGAGTTTATTATTTAAGTCTTTCTTAAACTATATTTGCAGTATGAATGTACTTATAGAGAACGCAAAACAAGTTATAACCTGTCATTCGCGAGGAAGAAAATTCAAATCCGGAAAAAACCAGTCTGAAATAGGACTGATCAATAACCATTCGATTTATATCGAAAACGGTAGAATAAAGTGGATTGGTAATAAACTTCCGTCAGTGCTCAGGAAAAAGAACGTCCTAAAGATAAATGCAGGTAACAAAACTGTTCTTCCTGGATTCATTGACTCTCATACCCACCTGGTTTTTGCAGGTAACAGAGCTGATGAGTACTCAATGCGCATAAATGGCAGCACATATGAGCAAATCGCCAAAACGGGCGGCGGAATACTAAACACAGTAGAAGCGGTCAGGAAAGCCTCAAAAAATGAGCTGCTGGAGTTAGCAGCAAAAAGAGTGGAATCTTCTATCGGATTTGGTGTAACCACAATTGAAGCCAAGTCAGGCTACGGACTTGATACTGTTTCGGAGATAAAGATGCTTGAGGTTATCAATGAACTTAATCAAATATTACCTGTTGATGTCTATCCTACATTCCTTGGTGCTCATGCGTTCCCGAAAGATAAAACAAAAGATGAGTATATTGATGAAATACTCTATGAAATGATACCCCAAATCGCGAAGAAGAATCTTGCTATTTTTATAGATGCGTTTTGCGAGAGAAAATATTTTTCTGCGGCTCAAACCGAGAAAATTTTCAGGCAAGGAACAAAATTCAGTCTTATTCCCAAGTTACACACTAACCAGTTTTATTCGGTTGGCGGAATCCAGGCGGCTTTAAAGTGCGGCGCAGTTTCTGTTGATCATCTTGAAGTAATGACTGCAAGAGATATCAAAGCGTTGAAAGGGAAAAGTACAATTGCATGCCTGCTTCCGGGTGTTTCATACTTTCTGGATATACCGTATGCACCGGCAAGAATGCTGATTGAAAATAAAGTTCCTGTAGCACTTGCCACTGATTTTAATCCGGGCAGCGCAATGAGCGAAAATATACAGTTTACAATGAGCTTGGCAGTCCAGCTTTTAAGAATGAATGTTGAGGAAACCATAAATGCTGTTACAATAAATGCTGCCGCTGCACTTGGTGTTTCACACAATGTTGGAAGTATTGAAACAGGGAAGCAGGGCGATTTACTGATTTTTGATACTCCAAACTACAAAGATATCCTGTATCATTTTGGCGTTAATCAGCTTGAATATGTCATTAAGAAAGGCGAAGTAATTCATAAGAACCCTCTTTGAGTTTCAATTATCTCTCACTATTATTTAATGAAATTGTGCTATTTTCAAAGTTTTTGGAACTTTAGCATTTCCGGAATATCGATCGGAATTAAATTTACGAATTAATTCGGTTTTTGTTACGGAATTATTAAGTCTATTTTTGTTTATTGAAATTTGAAATTAACCTAAAAAAAGAATGAATAATGTTCTGAAAGTAGTTTTATTTGCACACTTCATAATACTTTTGATCTCTGCTATTAGCTAAGGCTTGAATTACTTAACCAATTGCATGCAATTAGCAATTTGTTCTGGAGTTTCTGTTCTACTACAAATTCATGTAATGTCCTTTTCGCAAAAACTGGGTTTTGAAAATAGTATGAATCTCCCGTAAACACGTTATTTACATGCAGATTTAGTAAGACTAACTTTGACTGATTAAGTAAGTAAAAAAACTGCCGGAACAGGTAGTAGATATTATAGAGTTTTCTGCCCCACCAGTTTGGCAGAAAAGTAAAATGAAACTGTAAATATTTTCATTATTTCTCCCGATACCTTGTTAGCGATAGCAGGGTATCTTTTTTTATCCCTTTTGAGAGAGTGCAGAATCATTGTAATTGGATTTGCCTCTGAAATTCTGAAAAAATCTTACATTTAAACATTCAATATAAAGTACTAAATTTGAAAGATATGATTTAAAATTTTCATTTATTATGCGAAAAATTATAGAATGTGTACCGAATATCTCTGAAGGCAGGGACGAATTAATCATTAATGCGTGCGCCGAAGCCGTGCGTTCGGTTGAAAGTGTTACTTTGCTTGACGTTGACCCCGGCAAATCAACAAACCGCACAGTTTTTACTTTTGTGGGCGACCCGGATTCTGTAGTAGAGGCTGCTTTTCAATTTGCAAAGACTGCTTATGAACTGATAGATATGTCGAAGCATTCAGGCGCCCATCCCAGAATGGGAGCTGTTGATGTTGTGCCTTTTGTTCCAGTAGCGGGTGTTACAACAGAAGATTGTGTGGAATGCTCAAAGCGGTTTGGCAAGCGTGTGGGTGAAGAGCTGGGAGTTCCCGTTTATCTTTACGAAGAAGCATCAGTTAATCCTGAGCGAAAGTCACTTAGCCAAATTCGTGCCGGCGAGTATGAAGGAATAAAGGATAGAATATTTAAAAAAGAATGGAAACCGGATTTCGGTCCGCAGGAATTCAATGCTAAATCCGGTGCTACGGTTACCGGTGCTAGGTTCTTCCTAATTGCATACAATGTGAATATTCTTGGAACAAAGGAACAAGCTCATAAAATTGCTTTGAACATTCGCGAGCAGGGCAGGGGCTCGGAAGAACCGGGCAGACTGAAAGCAATAAAAGCGATTGGATGGTATGTAGATGAATATAATATGGCACAGGTTTCTATTAATCTTGATAATTATAAGATCACTCCCCCTCATGTTGTGTTTGAAGAATGCGTGAAAGATGCAAAAGAGCTGAATCTCGCAGCTGCCGGAAGCGAGCTTGTAGGACTTATTCCACTGGAAGCTATGTTAATGGCTGCTGAGTATTACATTGAGAGAGAAAACCTGTTTATTCTTGATGAGAAACAGAAGATAACGTTGGTTGTTGATAGGCTGGGATTGAATTCAGTTTCTACTTTTGTTCCTGAAAAGAGAATAATTGAATACATGATACGAGAGAACAATACAGAACCTCTTGCATCATTAACAGTACGTGATTTTGTCGAGCTTGTTGGTGCGCGAACTTCTGCGCCGGGAGGTGGAAGTGTATCAGCGCTAATTGCAGCGCTTGGCTCAGCCCTTGGAGCAATGATGGGCTGGATGAGCTATGGGAACAAGAAATTCGAGCATCTTGATAAAGATATGAGAAGGCTCATACCGCCCCTGCATGATAATATGAAGAAGCTCATTCCGATGATAGATGCAGATACTAACGCTTTCAATGATTATATGTCGGCAATGAAGCTTCCAAAAGCGACGTCAACAGAGAAAAAAATACGTGAAGAAAAGATGCAGGATGGAATTAAGAAAGCAATAAATGTTCCGCTTACTGTCATGAGAATTTCTGATTTATGCTGGGACAGCATGATCGAACTCGCGAAGCTTGGGAATATTAATTCTGCAAGCGATCTTGCTGTTGGTGCAAAATCATTGGAAACAGGCATATGGGGTGCATATCAAAACGTGAAGATCAATATGCCTCAAATCAAGGATGAACAGTTCAGGTCTGCAGTGCTTAAAGAAGGTGAAGAGATACTTATCAGGGCTGAAAACAGCTGCATAGAAGTAGTAAAACTTCTGGGTGAGAGGTGAATTTTTTTCCCCGTCCTGCCAAAGAAGACCTTCGGTTAAACCCGGTTCTTGACCGGGGAATGAGAAATTGGTAATCTGTTATGAATCCAGTTGAATTTCCTCGTGTAAAGATATGCTGCATCAGCAATATAAAAGAGGCAGAACTTGCCGTTAGATATGGTGCGGATGCAATCGGACTTGTGGGCAAAATGCCAAGCGGACCCGGGGTTATTTGTGATGATATGATTGCAGAGATAAGAAAGAAAGTTCCGGCAAACATAGATACATTTCTTTTGACAAGCGAAGTTTCTGCTGAAGGCATTACAGAACATCATAGAAAAACCAATACTTCTGCAATTCAGATGGTTGATAGAATTGAGACAGGTACTTACAGAACCATTCGTAATGAATTAAGGGGAGTTAAGCTTGTTCAAGTTGTTCATGTGATTGATGAAGGGTCAATTGACGAAGCTGTGAAATATTCTGAGTATGCAGATGCATTGCTGCTTGATTCGGGTAATCCGAACTTAAGCAAAAAGGAGCTTGGAGGAACAGGAAGAACGCATAACTGGGAGCTGAGTAAAATCATAAGAAGTTCTGTTGATGTTCCTGTTTATCTTGCAGGCGGCATAAATTCAGAAAACGTCATCGAAGCTTTTAGATATGTCAGGCCATATGGTATAGATCTTTGCAGCGGAGTAAGAGTGAACGGATTGCTGGATGAAAAGAAACTTTCGGGATTCTTCAGGAAAATAGAATCAATAAAAACATGAAGTTCTACTTTGGTCTGAATCTCGGCTAAAAAAAATAAATAGAACTGAGTTATACCATGCCTACAAAAATTACAGTTACAAAGAATGGAAGCTACAGGATCGAAGGAGATGACTTTGAACTTTGCGATGCAAATGGGAGTAAATACGAACTTTCAGGCAGGACAACTATAGCGCTTTGTAGATGCGGCCATAGCAGTAAAAAGCCCTTTTGTGACGGTTCACATAAATCCTGCGGATTTGAATCAGAAGTAACAGCTTACGCACTTGAACCAAAAAAAGTGTAACATTAAAGAACCGATCAAGACAGTTGTTTCATCAATTCTTTCTAACGTAGTGGATCTTCCAAAGGAGCGTCCAGGTTTTGCCGTCATCAACTGAAGATTCCCAATTCCACTGAAAGTCGTTTTTGGTTATATCATAAAATACCATTCTGCTCAGAGTTGTTGAGCCGTCTTTTTTCAAAGCTTTCCTGCTCATGACCATTTTATCTCCTTCCATACCACCGGTAAAATCAAGGTAAGCACCTGAGTTATCTACCCATGTTTGCTGCCACGTTTTTTTGTAGGAGTTGTAAACTGTTACACTTTTCCCAATGAATGACTTGTCGTCAGTAGAAAAATTTTCCTCAACAACACAGCTCCCAAGTATCTTCGAGATCACATTTGTTCCATTTTCGGTGACTCCGTTTTCATTCTGCCATGATCCCTCCCACGAACCTATCCAGAAATCAAATTGCGAAGCTTCCGGAGCAGAACAGTTATCGGGGATAGTTTGAGCTTTTGTTATCGAGTAAGACAAAGTTATAACAGATAAGAAGAGCATCGCGAGGCATAGCTTATGAGTTAATTCCATTTTTAATGTTTGATTTATCAAATATGGTGTCCGTTATTAAATCAGGCCTTGCTAATTCTTAACACTACCTGACCGCCCTCGTATCATAACAGACACCATAAAAATAATGAATTTATTGAATTTGATTCTTGTTTATATTTTATTTGATGAGAATCATCTTGCTTGTTTTGGAAAACGAGCTTGTTTCAAGCTTATAGAAATATACTCCGCTTGCAAACCTGCTTCCGTCATAATCAGTCTCATACACTCCTGCTTCTAAATTCCTGTTGAAAAGTTCAGTCATAAGTCTTCCTGTAACATCAAATACGGATAGCCTTGCCATAGTTGCATTTGGAATTTCGAATTTGATCTTTGTTACCGGGTTAAACGGATTCGGATAATTCTGATGCAGTCTGAAATCACCGGGTATTTGTGAACTTATTTGGTTAACTCCGATGATGATTTCATTTAATCCCTGCCCCTCGGTAAGCTTATAGAACCTATTAAGTGTTACATTTGTAAAGACCTGCGTTAATCCGCCACCCCATTTTACAATTAATGAATCAATTGCTGAAGCATCTCCCAGCCCGAAATGAACATTCAGCATATTCATTGAATTAAAACTGTTCTGAGCGTTGATCTCGCGAATTTGCCAAATCGGAGTACCGCCAATTGTTGCCTTTATCTTAACAATCGTTCCCAGTGCTGATTTATTGGTCATTCCGCTTGCCGGACCCATGCCAACACATCTTATGTTAATCCAATTGTTATTGTTATTTGTCTCGTTCCTGTAGAGTGCTTTGGAGTTTGTGTTACCTGCAACAAAAAGGTCCAGGTCTCCGTCGTTATCGTAATCACCGCTTGTGGCGCCATATGTTGAACCAAATCCTACAGGTGTAATAGCCATGGTATCTATTTTTGTGAAGAAACCGCTGCCATTGTTGCTGTAGTATTTGCACGGACCCGCATCATTTGTTATATAACAATCAAGGTCACCGTCATTATCAAAATCACCCCATGTATTACTAAGCCACGCTCCCTGATCTGTAACAATTGTACCTACTTCTGCTACAGTCATTTTAACATAATAACGGGGGCCTTCACATCTGTAAAGCCTGTTCCTGATATTGGTTGAATAATTTGTCAGGAAACCATCTAAGTCACCATCATTATCTATATCGATCCAATTCCAATTTTGGCCGTCTACAATATCAGTACCTATTATTCCGGTATCAATTCTATCGAAGTAATAAGGTGTATTAAGTTCTTTCAGATAGTTTCGGTAGAGGTAATCCGGTGCGCCAATATTGTTTGCAGGCCCTGAGCCGATGAAAAGATCAATATCTCCATCCTGATCATAGTCAGAAAACATTGGAACAGTGAAAGCATCCAGCGAATCAGTTGTTTGCGTTGAGTCAATTCTGGTGAAAGTGCCGTTGCCGTTATTGTAAAACAACCTGTTTTCATGTAATACTCCGTTGAAGTTATATGCTGCAGCCAGTAAGAGATCTGTAAAAGTGTCGTTGTTCATATCGCCCCAAACACAGCCCCAACCCGTATTGTTGACTGAATCTGCGATATCTCCTGTCAGTATTTTGGTAAACATACCATTTCCGTCATTTCTATACAGATGCGATGTTGGGTTAGCCTGAATAGTAGTAATTACAAAGAGATCAATATCGCCGTCATTATCATAATCACTCCATGAATTGCCAAGAACAGGGCCCTGGAGCGGAATTGAATTTGTTATCTTTACAAAATTTCCATTTCCAAGGTTCCTGAATATATCTTTGCGGCAGATGAACAGGTCAAGTCTCTCATCACCATCTACATCAACCCAACTTGTGCCGATGTAGCTGCCTGTAAGAGGTTCAACTGAAATTGGATTTCCCGGGCCGGTCACTTTGACGAAGAACTGAGAATATACAATTTGAATATTGATAGATGTTACAGCAATTAAGACGAGTAATACTATTCTAAGCTTCTGCATGACAATTCTCCTTTTGTTAGGGTGCAAATTACAAAAGTATGCCAAACAAAAACATCTCACATATATATGGTTTTTAAAGTTTTTGCAATAAAGGAAATGCTGTTTTTAGCTCACGATGCGGTCTTTTAGAGCTTTTGCCACTGCTTCTGATTTTGAATGGACCTGAAGCTTGTAATAGATGTTTTTTATGTGATGCCTCACTGTTCCGACAGTTATGAACAGTGTTGACGCAATTTCTTTGTATGAATGCCCCTTACAAAGCTGATCCAAAACATCTCTTTCTCTTTCGGTCAGGTTTGATTCAGGCTTCCTCTGAAATGATGAAACCACCAGTTTGGCAATTTTGTATGACATCGGCGCGCCGCCTTCGGTTATTTCTCTTATTGATTCGAGTATCTTCTCTTCGGTTGAACCCTTATCAAGATAGCCGCTTGCGCCGGCTGTTAATGCGTCAAAGATCATTGAAAGATCCTCATGAACCGTGAGCATTACAATATCTATCTTAGGGAATTTGGCTTTTATCCTTTTGACTCCTTCTATACCGGACATACCGGGAAGCTCAATATCCATTAAAATAACATCAGGCTTATTGTATCCAAGATCAGCAATAGCATCTTCACAATTGCTGTATGTCTTGCTGCATTCAAATCCTCCGGCCTCAGCAAGCATTTCTGCAAGAGACTCTCTGATGAATTTATCGTCTTCAATAATGGAGACTGCTATCATTTATACTCCCACGGTAAATTTTATTGTTGTTCCTTTATTGGCTTCAGAAACAATCTCTACTCTTGCACTTATCTGTCTTGCCCTGTTATAAATATTCTTGATGCCGTAGCCTTTAACATCATTATTCAGGTCAAACCCGATCCCGTTATCTTGCATGGTCATTTCCAGTATGTTACCCCTCAGATTGATATCTATTGTCACGCTTGTCGAATTGGAATACTTCAGTGCATTGTTCATCGCTTCCTTAAAGATGAATATCAAATGCCTTTTGTTGTACATAGAAAGCCTTGTATTTCGGAAACTCTCGGAAATACCTGTCATTTTAAACTGCGTTTCAGTGCCTTCAAATATCTCATTTCCGAAATCCTTGAGTCTTACTGCGAAATCATAAAGGGAATCTTCTTTCGGGTCCATTGACCATATCAGGTCCCTTGCTCCGGATTGTAGGCTGTTGGATGTATCTGCAATGCCAACCAAATCACTTGTAATTCCATTTGCGCTTGCACCAAGTTTCTTGCGAATACGCCTGGAATAGATCGAGATCCTTGTGAGCTTGTGTCCAAGCTCATCATGATAGTCCCTCGCAGCCTGCTCGCGCATCCGTTCACGCTCTTCTTCTTTGGCATTTTCTATTGTGAGAAGATTCAGAACTTTTCTTTTTACGCGGTAGTTATGAACGGTCATTACAGTTGCCACTAAGAATATCATAACAAAACCATAAAACCACCAGGTCTTCCAAAAAGGCGGTTTAATTATCAGACTGAGTGATGCGCCTGTTTCATTCCACACACCGTCGGAATTTGTTGCTTTTACCTTAAGGGTGTATTTACCGGGATCCAGATTTGTGTACAATGCATTGGCATTGTTGCCGGAATATACCCAATCCTTATCAAAACCTTCAAGCATATAGGCATATTCATTCTCTGCCGGGTTTGTATAATCCAAAGATGCAAAACCAATGCTGATGACGTTATCCGAATAAGCCAATTCTATCTCACCGGCTCCTGAAATATCCATTTCAGTTTTTCTGCTTTCGTTATACTTTGTAAGATCTGTGAATATCACGGGTGCAATGTAACTGCTGAACTTAATTGTTGAGGGATCAAAGAAGCTGAACCCGTTTATTCCGCCGAAGAACATGCGGCCATCGGAAGTTCGGATGCAAGAGCCTTCAATAAACATATTGCTTTGTAATCCGTCTTCAGAAGAGAAATTTTTGAATGAATTGTCTACAGGCGAAAATCTGGTAAGTCCTTTTTTAGTGCTTATCCACAAAGCCCCTTTGCCATCATTTAAAATACCGCAGATAACCGGATTTGGAAGACCATCTCTTTCACCAATATGTGTGAATGTGGCTCTGGTTTTATCAAACTTCTCAAGTCCACCGCCTGTTCCTATCCAGAAATTTCCGGCATTGTCTTCACAGAAGCTGAAAACATAATTGTTCCCAAGGCTCGAAGAATCCTGCAAACTTTTTTGGTATCTTGTGAAAGTCTTTCCATCCGGATCTAGTTTATTGAGGCCGGCATATGTAGCAAACCATAACTCGCCGCCTTTATCTTCATAAATCGTCAGTATTGTGTTTTCACTCAGCGATTTACTATCTGCAGGATCCTTTTTGTATATCAAAAAACCTAGTTCATCATTGATATACTTATTTAAACCCAAAGCTGTGCCAACCCACAAATCACCATGACTATCAATCAGGATCTTTGTTACATTGCTGTTGCTTAAACTGTTTGGCAATGCAGGGTCTTTCAGGAATACTTTGAAAGTCTTTAATTCCGGATTGAACTTGTTGAGACCAAGATCTGTAGCAATCCATAAGTTGCCTTCCGAGTCTCCAGCAATATCGTTTATGCTGTTAGATGATAATGAATTAGGGTCATTTTTTTTGTGAAAATAGTTTTCAAAACTGCCTTCAACCTTATTGAATTTATTCAAACCATTTGAAGTGCCTATCCAGATATTGTGTTTTTTATCCTCATAAAAGCACCTGACATTTGGACTGCTTAAGCCATTCATAAGCGTCGGATCATAAATAACAGTATTGAACTTATCGCTGTTTGTGCGGAATTTGTGAAGACCATCAAAATATGTGCTAAGCCAAATTACGCCTGAGTTATCTTTTAAAGAGGTTACAATATTCTCCTTGCCGGAGATCTCTTCGGTATATAGCATAAAACGCGTGAAAGAATTATCATTCTGATCGAATGAGTAGAATCCGTTGCCGGTAGAGATCCATAATTCACTGTTTTTATTATTCAGGCTTGCATTGATAGAAAAAATGCTGTTAGATTGCATTGCATCTGTTGTATCGGGTGAGTTATTAAGATAGCATGTGAACATGCAGGTTGACTCATCAAATTTATTTAAACCCCTTGTAATAGTTCCTATCCATATAGTACCATTAACATCTTCATAGAGCGATCTTATAGCATTGCCGCTTATTGAATTTACTCCGGAATTTTCCTTTCCTCTTTTGAACCTGGTAAACTCATTTGTACTTTTGTTGAATTTATTCAGCCCCCCACCTGCAGTTCCTGCCCAGAGGGTTCCTCTGGAATCCACCAGAAGCGAGAATATAGTATTGTTCCCAATGCTCTTTGAATTTGTTGAGTCAAATTTATATGAGGTAAACATGCTTCCATCAAATTTGCATAGACCCGCTCCGTCTGTTCCAAACCAAAGTAACCCCTCTTTATCCTGCGTGATCTTCCAAACAGTATTGCTGCCAATTGAATTCGGGTTTTGGGGATCGTGAAGGAATCTCGAGAAATTGCCGGTTGTTCTATCGTACTTATTCAATCCGCCAAAATATGTGCCAATCCATAGAAAGCCGTCTTTATCTTCAAAAACTGAAACAACATCATCATTTGAGATTGAATTTGGATTGGCAGGATCATTTCTGAAGGTTTTATACTCGATTCCGTCATACCTGATCAGCCCGAACATTGTGCCAAACCATATGAATCCTTTTGAATCCTGATAAATGCAGAATATCATGTTATTTGACACACCCTGCTCAAGTGAGACATGCTCTATTTTATATTCAGGTAATCCTTCAGCATAGGGCTGTGCAAGGAGTAACAGCGAAACCAGTAAAAATATGTACTTAGCCATACTTTAAGTTAAGAAGTATTAATTTTTAATTCAATCTCATATATGTGAGATACGAAAGGAATGTCTGTTACTTCAAATTCTTCTCAAAAAACTTCCAAATACGCTTATACTGATCAAGCCAGCTTGACTGTTTATAAAAGCTGTGATTTTCCTTTGGGTAAATCATAATTTCAAATTCTTTCTTCAGGTCAATGAGCTTTTGTGTTAACTGCACCATATCCTGAAAGAAAACATTGTCATCAAGCATTCCGTGAGTAAGCAGCAGCGGACCAGAAAGCCCTTCTGCATAGGTTACAGGAGAGGAATTTTTGTAATTATCATCAACATCATCTTTATCAAGATCACCAAGCCTTGGGACAATGAACCATTTATTGCTTCTATAATAATTCAGCCAGCTTGCCACAGCTCTTAGCGCTACACCGCATTTGAAAACTTCTCCGTGGCGGAACATTGACATCAGTGTGATAAAGCCGCCGTAACTTCCGCCGTAAATACCAACTTTGTTCTTGTCAATAACTCCCTGCGAAGAAAGATATTTTACTCCGCTTATGTAATCTGAAACCTCCCAATATCCCATATTTCCGTAAGTCTTCGTGCGGAAATCTCTGCCATAACCCATGCTTCCGCGGTAATCAATATCAAGTACTATGAATCCCTGATCGGTCAGAAATGTATTTGTCATGAAATTATCACGGTAGGGGCTGAATCCATAAGTCACATTCTGCAAGTATCCGGAACCATGAGCAAAGCAAACAAGCGGGTACTTCTTCTTTGGGTCATAATCCTTTGGTTTATAAACAAATGCATATATAGTTTGAGCATCTTCTTCATTTTGTAATGTAATAAGCTCGGGAATACGCCAGTTTACCTCAGAAAACTTCGGTGATATTGTAAATGTGATTCTTTTAGATGTGCCTGACTCAAGATCTAACTGGTATAGTTCATCAGGTTTGTTAATGTATGATTGCTGGTAAAACAAATAATTGCCGTCGTCGGATAATCTAAGCTCTTCGACATCTCCGCTGTCACTTGTCAATTGGACAGGTGCAGAGCCCGACAAATCAGTTTTGTAAATGAAATATTCATAAGGATGCTTTTTGTTTGCCGCAAAGTATATCACGCCTTTTTTCCCGTCAAAGGCAGATTCAATGATTGTGTATTCACCACCGGCAATTTGCCTGAATCCCGAGCCGTCTTCTTTGATGCTGTATAAATTATTGTAGCCTGATATTTCTGACTCGAATAATATTTCATCATCACTGATAAACCGTGTAGAATTGTTATGTCTTTCATACCATGCAACATCTGATTCGGTGTAGACCTCTTTCATTACCTTACTAAGGATAACATAACTGAAGATCTTTCTTGTCTTACGATTCAGAGTTTCAACATCAAAAATCAATTCCTGTCCGCTTGGTGAATACATCGCAGAATTTGTTGAATAGCGGACAGAATCAGGATAAGTGATCTCATTCACAATCCGGTCAATAGAATCTTTTCCTGCACGTCGTATCTCCATCTCAAGCAGCTTGACTTTCGAAATGCCTCTTTTTTGTTTACTGAATTTTACGTAATCATCATTGTAATCAGGAAAGATTACATCATGTTTGGAAGAATTATCATACCTGGCAAAGGCGAGCCTCAAAACTGTTTTTGAAGTGTCAGGGAAATTGTTGTAGTAAGATATCAATTGGTACGAAATCGATTCGGATTCGTCATTTGTTAACGGAATTTCTTTTGTTAAGGCCTTAAGAGAATCATACTTTACCATGTAATAATTGCCGCTTCTCCGGTAAATCGCGAAATTACCAATAACTTCAGGTGAGTACTCATATTTGTCTGTAAATGTTAATTGCAGATCACGGGTGAACTCACGGTTTGTTGTGAAATTACGGGATAAATATACATCCCCTTTTATTACAGATAAGGCGTTCCCGTTCTGAAGAATAACATACTCCGAAGGAGAATCACCAGTATCTGAATATTTATATGTTTCGCCGGTAATATAATTTAGATCAAAAGTACTTAAGGAGCCGTCATAGTCATCGTCTGCATAGTAATAGATCTTTGAAGACGCAGTATTAATGAATTTTAATGACGGGCGCGGATTGATAATGTTTGTATCCTGGAAAATATAATCAAGAGTAAGCTCCTGTGATAGAATACTAGCGGCAGGAAGAATGAAAAAAAGTAATGCAATGCTTAGTCGTATTGCTCTAAACAAGAATACATATTTATTGCAATATAAGATCTCCTTATTAAGATCAATTGGCCTATCAATAATGCAGTTCTTCAACTTTTTCTCTTTCACGGATCTTGTAATACTTATCCCCGTCAACCAATACTTCTGCAGGCCTTAGCCGTGCATTATAATTAGAAGACAGCGAATAACCGTAAGCTCCCGTTGTCATT
>JAUQWT010000005.1 GCA_030835005.1 Ignavibacteria bacterium
CCACTCACCGATAATATTCCAAAAGCGCTTATTGAGTATAAAGGCGAACCGATGATCAGGCGGGTAATCAAAAAACTGGTATCAGGCGGCATCGAAGAGATTATTGTTAATACACATCATCACGCTGATAAGATGAAAGAATATTTCAACCTGAATTCATTTGATGCGAAGATAACATTGCTCTTTGAAGAAGAAATTCTTGGTACGGGCGGCGCGATAAAAAATGCCCAAAAGGAATTGGAAGGCGAGAAAGATTTTCTTGTTTACAATGCAGATGTTGATTCAGATATGAGTATTGCTGATATGATGGATTATCATGACAGGCATGGAGCTTTGGCAACCCTTGCTGTGATGCATAGAGAAACAAAAAGACCTTTGATTGTAGGTGATAACAGCCGGATCATCGGCAGAACTTCTGATGGTAAAGAACTGATCTATACAGATAAACATATACATTCAAAACCGATGGCATTTTCAGGCATTCATATCATATCAACCCAGATATTCGCATTGTTCCCTCCGAAAGATAATTTTGATATTATTCTCTTTTATATGGATACTATTTCTGATGGGCAGAATATCGGAGCATTTGATATTACAAAACACTACTGGAAAGATCTGGGCACAGATGTTGACTACTTAATGGCTTGAGCTGGATAGCCGGATGATCCCGAATTCATTCTGAAAGTTTTTTCAGGCCGGCTTATCAAATGATATCACCTTCACAAAATGTTTATAACTTTCAATATATTACCTGTTTTTTTGCATAAATGCAGATAATTATGATTTGAAAAACATTACAATTACAGGTATATTTGTCAAATAATTTTTTAGAAATTTTCTGTAATATATGAAACCATGGGCATTGGTATTAGGTGCTTCTAGCGGTTTTGGAGGAGCAGTTTCTCTGGAGCTTGCAAAGCATGGATATAATATTTTTGGCATTCACCTCGATAGGGCTGTTACGGTCCCTGATGTTAAAAGCCTCATAAGAAAAATAGAGCATACTAAACAGCATGCCGTTTTTTTTAACATAAATGCGGCTGATGCGATCAAAAGGAATGAAGTTTTAGATGAGATAACCGAAAGGCTTAAGGGACATGAAAAAGGCAGCGTAAAAGTACTTGTTCACTCGCTTGCATTCGGTACTCTGAAGCCTTTTATAGCAAAGTCACAAACGAATTGTATTTCTCAGGCCCAGATGGAAATGACGCTTGATGTAATGGCTAATTCGCTTGTGTACTGGACCCAGGGTTTGATATTCCGTAACCTGCTTTCAGAAGGCGGAAGGATCTTTACTTTAACAAGCGCCGGTTCTCACTCTGTTATTCCTTCATACGGCGCAGTATCGGCAGCAAAAGCCGCGCTTGAATCACACACAAGGCAGCTGGCTTATGAACTTGCACCAATGAAAGTTACTGCAAATTCTATAATGGCAGGCGTTACAGATACCCCTGCTTTGCAGAAGATACCCGGTGCTAAGAATATGATAGATGCTACCAAGCTGAAAAATCCGCAGGGCAGGTTAACTCAGCCTGAAGATGTTGCAAAGGCAATATTGATGCTTTGCTCTGAAGAAGCAAGCTGGATCTCCGGCAATTTAATTGGCGTTGACGGTGCAGAAGATATTATAAACTTCACCGGCGAGAAAGTTGCTCATCATATAAAATAACATGATTTTTGTTTTATCACACTCTTTTATTAATGTTATATCTAAATTATACAGCCTATGTTCGAATTTGGATTTACTGATGAGCAGAAAATGCTCCGTGAAATGGTTCGTGATTTTACCATTAATGAGCTTAAACCTGTAGCTCAGCAAATAGACGCAAATGAAAAGATCCCTGATGAAATAATTAAAAAGCTTGGTGAGCTGGGTCTTCTGGGTGCAGCAATGCCGGAAGAATATGGCGGCGGCGGTTTCGGGGAAGTTGGCTACTGTATCATGCAGGAAGAAATTTCCCGCGCATGCTTATCTACAGCAACCTTTATAGGGGCACACCAGTCAATAGGCACAAATGCTATTCTGCTTGGCGGAAGCGAATTTCTTAAACAGAAATATGTTGTTCCGCTGGCAAAAGGAGAGAAGATCGGCGCATTCTGCCTTACTGAAGTTCAGGCCGGTTCGGATTCGTTCAATGTAAAGACCACGGCAACACCTGATGGCGACGAGTGGGTAATTAACGGCGATAAAATGTGGATAACAAACGGAGGGCTCGCAGATATTATCTCTGTGTTTGCTAGGACACCCAAAGGCGTTACCGCTTTTGTTGTTGAAACCAGTATGCCGGGCTTCACAGCAGGACCGCCGGAAAAGAAAATGGGCATCAGGGGAAGCACTACCAATGCCATTACATTTGACAATGTAAGGGTACCAAAAGAGAATATGATAGGTACTGAAGGAAGAGGATTCTTGATAGCAATGAAAACCCTTGACGCAGGCAGGCTTGGCCTGGGTGCGGCTACGCTTGGCGCTGCAAAAGAAATGCTTGAGTTGTCTTCAAAATATGCTAAAGAACGTGTCCAGTTCGATCATCCCATAAGCCATTTCCAGGCAATACAGTTCATGCTTGCAGAAATGGCCACGACTATATATTGTATGGAGTCTATCATTTACCGGACTGCCGTTGATTATGACCTTAAGAAAAACATCAGCATGCACTCTGCAATGGTAAAGCTGTTCTGCTCTGAAGGGCTGGATAAAGTTGTTGATTACGCCGTGCAGATCCATGGTGGTATGGGATATTCCAGGGAATATCCGGTAGAAAGATTTTACAGGGATTCCAGGATTAATAAAATATTCGAAGGTACAAACGAGATTCAAAAAGGTATTATTGCCCGTGACATTTTGAAACACAAGGGAGTTATGTAAATTTGAAAGTAATTTTATAAGTAATATCAATATTAAACAATGAAAAGATCACTGGTATATATATTTTTCTTCGCCATTTTAATTAACCTGGCTGGCTGTCTTACTTTCGAAACCAAAGAATACAGTTACAAGCTTAAAGACGGCACCTCAGGTTCAGGGAAAATAAAGTATATCAATATTATGCGTACTTTTGACTCACTGACCACCAGGGAATCAGAATACACAGAATTGATAAACACATATCTAAAGGGTACAAAACCCGAAGATGAAATGTTGGGTGTAAAGAACGTTAAGAAAAGATTGTTTGAAGAAGATAACCAGCTCTGCGGCGAGATCACATTTGATTTTGATGATATCAAATCTCTGAAGTTCTTCAATTATAACGGTAAAGTATGGACTTATTCACTGAGCTCAAACAATATTTTTGGCGGCAGTGAGCAGTTCTTCTCCTCAAACGGTACTTATGGAGGCGAGTTTATGCAGGTCATATTCTGGAACGGTAATGAAGAGAAGTTTGAATTCAAAACAATTACATCACAGAAAGATAAAAAGAATGAAGGATTGCTTGATCTGTGGAAATCGAAGGGCGAGAACTAGAGAAGACTATCTGTATTGAACAATTATCATTGATTAATTAAGAATAAAAAAATATTGAAGGCTCTATCGGAGCCTTTTCTATTTGGGGACTTTCACTTCAGTTAAATTTCTAAGTGTACTTTCGAGAGTGGTTACTCTTCTTCTTAGATCTGTTCCTCTGTAAACCAATTGAATTATTACTGCACCAAGTAAGATCACTAAGCACATAAAAAAGAAACTTATCCTGTAGAATACTATTAGAAGTTCATTCAGCGGCGAGTAAACATTTGATTCAAAAACGCGGTTGTTTTTCCTTACAAATTTGCTCTCGTCAATTTCTTTATCCGAAAAAATGTTCTTAAGCTTTTCTATCTGCAGTTGAACCTTACTGACTGTATAGAACATGTCATCAATTTTGCTATCAATGGAATCAACAGAAGCCTTCTTCACCCCGGCAGTTTCCAGAGTTTTGGTTGAAAAATTGTTAAATACAGGCTTGGTAACAGAGCCTCCGAGCAGGACGATGAGTAACAAAAGCGCCGCAACACCGTACAAAATTTGATAAGTATTCTTCATTTTTATGTTCATTTTACACATCTCAGGAACAAGGGGTTATGCCCCCTTGTTCCTCAAACACAATACATTGTTTGAAAATTTCGACGAAATTAATCAATTGAATTGCTCAATATATTTGGGTAAATTTGTAAGAACAAGATTAAAATTTTGCTTTTTTTGTTATTATTAGAAGCAATTGCACCCGTAGCTCAACTGGATAGAGCATCTGACTACGGATCAGAAGGTTTGGGGTTCGACTCCCTACGGGTGTACGAGATCAAATGTAGGGAACACTCACGAGTGTTCCTTTCTTTTATAGAACATATTGAAATTTATGATTATTATTCCGAATCATTTAGTATAAAAGGTAGATATAATGAGAAAACTAATTGCAGGGATCAATATGACGCTTGACGGATTCTGCGACCACACGGCAGTTATCGCAGATGAAGAACTGCACGAGCATTATAGAGATATGCTTGATAGCGGAGATACCCTTTTGTACGGCAGGATAACATACCAGCTTATGGAAAGTTTCTGGCCAACTCTGGTGCAAAATCCTTCAGG
>JAUQWT010000421.1 GCA_030835005.1 Ignavibacteria bacterium
TTTGAACAAATAACTGCCGTGGACAGCATATCGCTTGCGGTTAACAGGGGCGAAGTGTTTGGAATAGTCGGACCTGACGGAGCAGGAAAAACTACGCTTATCAGGATGCTTTGCGGGCTTATCATACCGGATGAAGGTTCAGCAAATATTCTTGGTTATGACCTGTTGAAACAGCATCAATCCATAAAGAATGAGATCGGGTATTTATCACAGAAATTCAGCCTTTATGCTGATCTTACAGTTGACGAGAACATAGAATTCTTTGCAGAGCTGCATGGAGTGAAGAATTATAAAGAGCGCAGAAATGAGCTGCTGGAGTTTACCCGCTTAACAAATTTCAGGAAATTCCTTGCGGGAAAACTCTCCGGCGGAATGAAGCAAAAGCTTGCCCTTACATGTACACTTATTCATAAACCCAAAATAATTTTTCTTGATGAACCTACAACCGGCGTTGATCCGGTTTCGCGGCGTGATTTCTGGAAGATACTTTCAGAACTTCACAACGATGGTGTTACAATAGTTATTTCTACTCCCTACTTGGATGAAGCTGAAAGGTTTAACACAATTGCAATGATGAATAACGGGAAGCTGCTGATGCTGGACGCTCCCGGACAAATCAGAGCATCAATGGACAAGATCATTCTAGAGCTCCTCACTCCCCGCCTGCGTGATGCATATAGAGTTATTACCCAGAATACTCAATTTGAATCGCAGTTATTTGGCGACAGAATTGATGTAGCCGTGAATGATTATGAAAAGGATTATGAGCTGATTCTTGGCCTGCTGAACAGAAATAGTATTCAATTGACAGATCACAGGGAAAAACCGGTTTCGCTTGAAAATGTATTTATACATTTGCTGAAGGCGCCCCACCAGGGAGGGAGTAAATGAATTCGATAGAAGTTAAAGATCTGACAAAGCGTTTTGGGAAGTTTACATCGGTGGATAGCATTTCATTTGAAGTTAAGCAGGGCGAGATATTTGGATTTTTGGGTGCAAACGGCGCGGGCAAATCAACCACAATAAAAATGCTATGCGGAATACTTGAGCCTTCGGGCGGCGATGCATTTGTCGGCGGGTTCAGCATAAAGAAGGATTCTGATAACGTCAAAAAGAACATTGGCTATATGTCGCAAAAGTTTTCTTTATACAGTGACCTTACTGTTGAAGAAAATATCAACTTCTTTGGCAGCATTTACGGATTAAAAGGCGAAAAGCTTGAAGAAAGAAAGAGGTGGGTTCTGAATACCGCGGGACTGGAAGAGAGGACGGATTCATTGACTGGGACGCTTTCTACAGGTTATAAACAAAGGCTTGCACTTGGATGTGCGGTGATACATGAACCAAGAATTGTGTTTCTTGATGAGCCAACGGGCGGCGTTGATCCTATTTCAAGGAAGAACTTCTGGGACCTGATAAATGATCTCTCCAGCGCGGGGATCACCGTATTTGTAACAACTCACTACCTGGATGAGGCAGAATTCTGCAACAGGATAATTATGATCGATGCAGGAAGGCTTATTGCAGCAGGAAGTCCGGCCGAGCTAAAGAGCAAATACATTACCCATCCGATAATTGAAGCCGAATGTGATCATGCAGATAAAGCGTTAAAGATGCTGGAACAGGCAGATTTCATCAAGAACACTGCATATTTTGGCGAGTATATTCACATTACATTGAAGACGAATGAAACCAATAGCAATGATATTAATTCTTACATCGAGAGAATCAGATTGACGCTTGAGGAGAACGGAATTAAAGTAAACCGGATTGGACAAATAGCCGCATCATTGGAGGATGTTTTTGTTAATCTGCTGGAGAAGGATGAATAAAGTAACAAGCAAAAAGTAAGAAAAAAGCAAAAAAGAAATTAAAAAAAGAAGCGAAAAACCGAATTTCAGGACTTGAATCTAGTGAGCATCACAATTAATAATGCGAAGAGCATTAAAGAAAAATGATCAATAGAATATATGCAATGGTTAAGAAGGAGTTTCGCCAGATAATGCGCGACGGGCGGACATTGTTTTTAATATTCATATTTCCTGTTTTCTTATTGATGCTTTTTGGTTTTGCATTAAGTCTGGATGTAAAAAATATCAAAATTGCGATCAGGAATAATGATAACTCCGAAGAAACGAGAAATTTTATTGAGATGCTTCAGAGTTCAAGTTACTTTAAGGTTGTTGGATATATTCACGAAGAGAAAGAAATAAACAGTTACCTTGATGAGAATAAGGCGCAATGTGTTGTGGTTTTTCCTCCAAACTTTACTGAAGACTTAAGAAACGGCAAGCCGGTAAAGGTACAATTTCTGGTGGATGGAGTGGATGGGAATACTGCTACAATTATTATGAATTATATTTCCAGTGCTACCAGATTCTATACTCAGCAAATCACGCAGGAATATCTTGCAAGAACCGGTATGAAGGCGTTTATACCGATAAATCCGCAGCCGCTTATCTGGTATAACCCTGATCTTAACACTACAAAATTTCTGATACCGGGATTGTTTTCAATGATCCTCATTCTGACGGCAGTAATACTTACTGCACTTTCTATTGTACGGGAGAAAGAGCTTGGTTCCATGGAGCAATTAAAGGTGTCTCCACTTGGGTCACTTGAGCTGATAATCGGGAAGACAATCCCTTATACAGTTGTTGCGCTGTTTGTTGCTGCGTTTACATTATTCATAGCTAATATAGTATTCGGGATAACTGTAAAGGGAAGTTACCTCTTATTGTTCATTTCAACGCTGATCTTCCTGATTGCATCGCTTAGTATAGGTATATTAGTTTCAACGATTTCAGACTCACAGCAAGTTGCGTTCCAGATCTCTTCGATAGCAACAATGCTGCCGACATTTATGTTATCCGGTTTTATTTTTCCGATTGAAAGCATGCCGTGGCCTATACAGATACTGACAAATGTTACACCCGCAAAATTTTATATAGTAATTCTCAGAGCGATCATTATAAAAGGCGTCGGTATTGAAGCCTTTTGGAAGCAGATCGGCTATTTGTCAATATTTGCATTCGTTTTGCTTGGAATTGCAACACTAAGAACAAGAAAGGCTCGTGTATAATGAACCTTATACTTAATGTCATAAAAAAGGAATTTCTCCAGTTCAAGCGGGATAAGAGAATGTTTGCTGTAATATTGGTGGCACCGGTTTTGCAGCTGATCTTTCTGGGATATGCCGCAACACTTGACGTGAAAAATGTGAAAACTGTTGTGTGGGACCAGGATAGAACGCCGACAAGCAGAGAATTTATTGAGAAGTATGAGAAGTCCGGATATTTTACAATGCTCTATTATGTTACTGACTATGACGAGCTGACTGAGTTAATAGATAACGGAGAAGTACTGATGGGGATTGTCATTCCG
>JAUQWT010000069.1 GCA_030835005.1 Ignavibacteria bacterium
ACTGGTAAGAAAACAAAATACGACAGGTAACATCGGCAATCCTTTCTGCTACCATCCGGCAAACAAGAACGGAATGTTCATTCTTGCCGGAAGCACACTGTACAGAAGCCTTGATAAAGGAGAGAACTGGACAATTATTTCAAGCAGTATCCCGGGCGGCTCCTGCCATTCATTCTTTGTAAATACTGCAGATACCAATTATTTCATCGCTTCAAAGGGTTCCGGCGGCGGAAGGGTCATCGGAAGCTCCAATTACGGCGCTACATGGTATGACATAATCAATCCTATCAACTTAACATCATATGGCATGCCTCTTGAGGTTGATCCTAACAATGCGAACACGGTTTATCTTGCACCTGATAATGCTCCCATGAGAAAATCAACAAACTGGGGTGCAAACTGGACCATTCTGAGCGGCGGAGAGCCGGGCGGAATATTCAGAAGTCCATGTGACGTGATCATCCAGTACGAAAATCCCGGTGTGATCATAGTTGGTGACGGAACAACAGGTTCCGGCAGCGGAAAGGTTTGGAAGTCTACCGATGACGGAATGAACTGGACACTGATAAACACAGTTTCTGGCTCTGAAATACCAATGATGGCAAATACCTCACTTGATCTGAACATAGTTTACCATTCCACATGGAGCTCAGGCAGCTTCTGGAAAAGCACAAATATGGGAAGCGGTTTCAACAATCTTAATCAGAGCGGAAGCCTTTGGGCATGCGACGTTGCAAAGGATGACCCGACATCAGTTGCCTACGATCAGTACGGTACAAATACTTATTTATCGCTAAACGGAGGCGGGAATTTTCAGACAATTCCTGCAACAAGTTCACCTGCAGCGGGAGTCCTGTTCTTCGATAAGTCCACACTCCTGTTCCAGCACGGATCAGGCGTTGATAAGATGGTAATTACTTATAATGTGACCCCTGTGACATCGAACGGGCAGATATCATCAGAAATACCTTCCTCATTTGGTCTGATGCAGAATTACCCGAATCCATTCAACCCGGCAACTCAAATCAGGTATGATGTTGCAAAAGCATCATATGTAGCAGTCAAAGTTTTTGACATCCTGGGTAATGAAGTTGCAACTGTTGTAAGCGGAAATCTTGCCGCCGGAAGATATTCGGCAGATTTCAATGCTTCAAATCTGGCAACCGGCATCTACTTTTATTCACTGGTCGTAGATGGTGCCCGCCTTGATACAAAGAAGATGATACTTGTAAAGTAATACAATTCACAGATCTTAACTAATTTCGTTGGATTGAAAAAAGGCTTGAATACAGATCAAGCCTTTTTCAATGCTTCTTAAGATGAAATAATACGGATTTCAATTTCCCCTTCTATCAGTTAAATTTGTTAAAATAAATGTAATTACATGAAAAAGAATTTTAGAATAACGATAATAACTTCATTCATCATTTTCACAGTCTCACTATTTTTGATGTCGTTTGATGTTTTTCCGACAGGATATGTTGGAACAACAAAAAAAGGCGGTGTTAACCTTGGCTGCATTTGCCACGGCAGCAGCCCAACTACAGGTGTCTCGGTTAATTTCAGCGGTCCGGATAGCGTTGCAATGGGTCAAACTGTAACGTTTACCATCAGCGTTTCTCACGGTCCCGGAATAACCGGTGGATTTAATGTTGCTGTAAATACAGGTGACATTAACATTGTCGCAGGAGATACAACCGTAAGAAAACAGGATGGCGAGCTTACACATACGCATCCCAAATTGTTTGCAAGTGATACTGCCAGATGGTCATTTACATACACTGCGCCGAATTCACCAACTGTTGATACACTATTCGCAACAGGCAACAGCACCAATAACGATAACACTTCGGATAACGATGAATGGAACTGGAGCGACAACAAACCGTTAAGAGTATATAATCCAATTGGCATCATAAACCTAAGCGAAACGGCACGCGAATTCAGTTTATCGCAAAACTATCCAAATCCGTTCAACCCTGTTACTCAGATCAAATTTTCAATCGCAAAGTCATCGGAGGTGAAGATCGTTATTTATGACATACTGGGGAACATTGCAGCTATCCCGGTCAGCGGGAACCTGAAACAGGGTGAGTACGTAGCCGATTTCAACGGCTCTCAGTTAGCCTCAGGTGCATACTTTTATTCACTAATAATTAACGGGGAGAAAGTTTCAACAAAGAAGATGCTGATGATAAAGTAATCTCCTGTAATATCAAGTATGAGCCACAAATGCCAGACAAAGAAACCGGCATTTGTGGTACTATTGAGCAAACCTCTTCTGATTTGCCCTCCAAGTCCCTGCTTTTTTAAGTACTGTAGGGGATAATTTTCGTCTAACGAAATCCGCTAGAATGGAATTGATGAAAACTATTGCATATATAGAGAATTGCTTTTATATTGTAAGATTATCACTCAAAAATCATTAATCAATTAACCAATCATCACAAATGAAAAATTTCAACCGGATTTTACTTCTCGGATTTGT
>JAUQWT010000422.1 GCA_030835005.1 Ignavibacteria bacterium
TGCTGAACCCGGCAAGTTTCGGTAAATGCATCATGCTCAAAGAATAACAGCCAGTTTTCCTTAATTATTTGCGGCAGGAATTTCTTCTTCTCGTCAAGCGTGGTTAAAGGGAATAGATCATAGCCCATAATAAATGCCAGGGGTATGTGTGATGTAGTAGGGAAAAGATCGGCAGTAAAAAGCATTGTATTTTCATCATCTTTTATCATAACAAGCTGCATAAACGGAGTGTGGCCGCTTACTGTAAGCAAACTAATAGTTTCATCAAACTTTGTATCGCCGTCATATAAACTAAGTTTGCCGGCTTCCTTTATGGGATTGTAGTTTTCAGGCATAAAACTTGCCTTATCGCGCTCACTTGGATTTTGTCCCCACTCCCAGTGCTTCTTCTGCAGATGATATACTGCATTAGGGAACATCAGTCTCAGCTTACCGTTTTCGTCTGTTTTTGTTGAACCTCCTGCATGATCAAAATGCAGATGCGTTAAAATTACATCTGTAATATCATTTGTGTTATAGCCTAGAGTTTGAAGCTCTTGCTCTAAAGTAAATGTAGAGTGATCGACTCCGTATATATCGTTTAACTTATCACTGAGTTTATAACCAACTCCGTTATCTATAATTATCTTCTTATCACCGGAAACAAGCAAAAGCGACCTCATGCACATATCAATCCGGTTTCTCTCATCAGAGGGATTGGTCTTAGACCAAAGCGGTTTAGGTACAACACCAAACATTGCGCCGCCATCCAGCCTGAATAGACCTGTCTGGATGGAATAAATTTCATAATTTCCTATTTTCATTTATTAATAAGTTATTTTGAAATGCTCTGCTCAAGTTCACCCATCTTGCCGGTTTCTACTGTCCATTCTTCATATAGTTTACTGAGGGCATCCTTTAAGACCTTATATTCATGATTTGTCTTTACCGCCTTATCCGCATCCTTATAAAAATCAGCTGCTTCCATCATTCTATCCAGGTCGCGCAGCTTATCTTCTTTCTGCTTAATAGTCTTTTCTATCTTGTGAACTTTATCCCTTAAAGGTTTTAGAACGCCATACATCTTGTTTCTTGATTCTGCTTCCAGTCTTTTCTGCTCTTTTGTTTTTTTTGCTGCTCCATTAATTACCTGCGGTTTCGCATCATTTTTCTTTAAACTCTTTGACGCGTTCAGTGCAGTTTTCTCTTCTTCTTTTTTCATTAGGAAGTAAGAGCAATTGCCTAAATAAGTTTTGATATTCCTGTCCTTAACTTCAATTATCTTATTCACTATGCCGTCAAGAAACTCACGGTCATGTGAAATGATCAGAATTGTGCCGCCGTAATCACGTAATGAATCCATAAGCACTTTCTTGGAATTCATGTCCAGGTGGTTAGTTGGCTCATCAAGTACCAGGAAGTTACTTGACTTCAGAAGCATCGTTGCAAGTGCAAGCCTTGACTTTTCACCGCCCGATAGAACCGATACCTGTTTGAAAACATCATCGCCCCGGAATAAGAAGCTTCCGAGTATCGTCCTTAGCTGTTTTCTTACATCACCGGTTGCAACATTATCAAGTGTGCCCAATACATTATTGCTGGGGTCAAGTGAATCTGCCTGGTGCTGGCTGTAATACTCAAGTGCAACCTGGAATCCTAACTTTCTTGTGCCATGCTGAATTTCTTCAGTTCCCCGAATAATCCTTGCCAGGGTTGATTTGCCTGCACCGTTAACTCCAACAAGCCCTATCTTATCACCGCGTTCAATTTCAAGGTTTACTCCTTTGAGTACAAGATTATCTCCATAGCTCTTAGAAACATTCTTAAGTTCAAAAACTTTTCTGCCGGAGTGTGTGGCAGGCGGGAAATTAAAATGAATCGCGGATTCTTCATCTTCTATTTCAATTAGATCGATCTTATCAAGCTGTTTGATCCTGCTTTGAACACTGCTTGCCTTTGATGCTTTAGAGCGAAATCTTGTAATAAACTGTGTCTGCTGCTTTAAGTATCGCTGCTGATTATCATAGCTCTTAAATAGCAGTTCTTTCCGGATATCTTTTTCTGTTACATAATATGAATAATTGCCGTTGTAAATCGTAACTTTACCGGCATAAATTTCAATAGTCTTGTTCGAAATATTATCAAGAAATGTCCTGTCATGTGAAACAAGTATTATAGCGCCTTCGTATGATTTCAGAAAATCCTCAACCCAAATTAGTGACTCTATATCAAGATGATTCGTTGGTTCATCCAGAAGCAGTACGGATGGTTTTTTCAGAAGGAGTTTTGCCATTGCAATCCTCATTTGCCAGCCGCCTGAAAATTCGTCAGTCAGTCTGTCAAAGTCCTTTGAATGAAATCCAAGTCCTTCAAGTATTTTTTCAATATTTGATTTTATTCTGAAGCCATCCAGATCCTCGAACTTATGCTGCAGTTCGCCCAGCTTTTCAATGAGTTCCATGTAATCATCTGAAGTATGGTCCGGGTGTGTTTCAAGTTCCTTATGAACTTCCTCCAGTTCATCTTTAAGAGCAGAAATATCGCCGACACCTGAATATACTTCTTCATATATCGATTTGCCCTCAAATGCTATTCCATCCTGCGGCAGGTATCCGACTGTTGTGTGTTTGGAAAGCGCAATATCACCCTTATCAGGCTCGGTTTGCCCTGCGATGATCTTTAACAAGGTTGATTTGCCCGCGCCGTTAGAGCCCACGAGGCCAATCCTGTCCCTTGGGTTTACAATGAACGAAACTCCTTCAAAAAGCTTCCTTGAGCCGTATTGTACCGTAATATCTGAAACTGATAGCATGTAGTGTTTTACTTCCTTTTGTTTACCGTAAACCTTTAATTTAACTTTAAATCATTTAATTTTCAGTAAACTAATTTATCACACTAATTTGGGAACATTTTCTCTAAATTTGTATATAATAATGTAAAGAATTGCTTATTTACTAAAGGAGATATATCATGTTTAACAAGATCAAATTGACCGTTTTGGGGATAGTATTATCGGCATTATTATACCCGCTCCAATCATTTTCACAAAATGACTGGGACGAATACAATATGTCATTTACTGTTTACACTAATAATATGTATTCTTCAGGTGATGAAGTATCCGTAAATGTTTATGCTTATTACCTGAAAAAGAATACTGAATTTAATTTTAAGGTATATAAAATAAGAGATATCGAAGGTTTTTTTTCAAGGCAGTTATCTAATTCCCAAATTGATGTGTTAAGCAAAGACAGCCTGAATCTGCTCTCGATGTGCGATGAAGTAGATAACTTCAATAAGAAATTGAAAGTTGAAGGCTCAGATAATTATTATTACAGCTACGAAACTATCACTTATAAGCCGAAAGAAAAGGGCGCATTTGTTATAAG
>JAUQWT010000423.1 GCA_030835005.1 Ignavibacteria bacterium
TGAAAAAATTAAAGCGAATTGTAATTTCTATATCAAGTGTCGGCACTTTGGAATCCCGCTTCCGTTGGGAATGACAAAGTACGACATCTTATCGTCCAAAAAATATTGGTGACAAACACATAGGTTTGTCACTACTTAAACTCCGCTTCAACCCCGAACACTTCTTCAAACAACAGCTTCTTGCTCTCAGCCCCCCACTTTTCAAGCTCAATATTTGCTTCATCTCCGTGCAGTGTGAATACAACACGCTTATCTTCAATTGTACACTCTATTTCTTTTATTGATGAAGTATGTGATCTGTCAAGTCCATCGGCAACCCTTAAAATTGCTGCCAGTTTGCGAATTACCAGCTGATCTTCAGGGCTTAACTTTGCGTAATCGAGGTGTTTTAACTTGGGATGTGACTTCCTGTGGTATCTCGCAATATTGGCAATAATTTCCTTTTCATTTTCGGTGAATCCAAGCATTTCTGCGTTGCGTATTATATAGTATGAGTGCCTGTGATGCTGCGAGTGCGAAACAAATCCGCCAACCTCATGCAGAATTGTCGCAGCCTCAAGGTATTCCCTTTCAATATTCCCAAGCTTATGCAGTTTCTTCGTCAGGTCAAATATCTTAAGAGCTAGACTGGTCACATGCGCTGAATGCTCCTTCTCTATCCTGAAATTCTCCGCAACATGCATCACACTGTTATACCTTAAATTGCCAAGATGATCTTCATCTTTAAGTATGAATTTCTTTTCTATCGTATCAAGGATAATTCCTTCGCGAAGGGCATACTCGCTTATCATCATTTCTTTTATCTTCAGCTCCTTGAATATCTGCTCAAGCAATAACACCCCGGCGGTGATAATATCCGCGCGCGACGGATCCAAACCCGGGATCTTCAGTTTCTGCTTTATACTTTTAGCTTCAACAATTTCGTTAACAACTTCGTAAAGCTCGCTTTTGGAAAAAACAAAATTGTTAAGCCTTGTTTCCACATCTCCGCCTCGCTTGAGATTAATAATACCTGCAATATTCAGTATTGTACCTGATGATCCCACTGCAATATCATACTTATGTTTAGCGCTTTGGCGGGTTACTGAGGCCATGAATCCTGATATATATGCTCTGCAGGCTTTTACGGATTTGCTGTCGGTATCTTTATCGCCAAAAAATCTTTCGGTCAGGCGAATCGCTCCCAGCTTAAGCGAGTTATCATAGTGAATGTCGCGCCCCTCGCCGATAAGGAACTCCGTGCTTCCGCCGCCAATATCTATCATAAGTATCCGCTTATCAAATACAGGTACTGATTGCAGTATGCCCAGATAAATATATCTCGCTTCTTCAACCCCCGAGGCAACTTCTACTCTTATGCCCGCTTCAATTCTTGCGCGCATTATGAATTCCTGCTGATTGACAGCTTCCCTCACGGCGCTTGTGGCAATTGCACGCACCTGCGCGCCGGCTGATTCCGCCAGGCTTGAAAACTTCTTCAGCGCCTCTATTCCCCTGTTCATGGCATCTTCGCCGAGATACTTCATATCCTTAGAGCCCGAGCCAAGCCGGACGCTTTCCTTCTCTCGGCCAAGTATGTTGAACTTGCCGGTATTGGTATCCACTTCAACTATAATAAGATGAAATGAATTCGTCCCTATATCTATTGCCGCTAAACGTGGTTTATCCATTAAAAGAAAGAATCTGTTTATTTCTAATTATACTATCTGAGATTTGATTCACTCTATACACGCAACGTACTTTGAGCCGCAGGCGAAATCCCGCATTAGCGGGACAACTCACTCTATTACTGTCGTCCTGAGCAGCTTGTCCGCCTACTGGCGGAGAGTCGAAGGATGTCAAACACAACATTTTACCAATTCACTATTTCGATTTCTGCAAAATCCACTCTGTTATATCATCCAAAAATCCCGGCACAAATTGCTTTGGCAATTGCGCATACTCGTTCGGACTCCCCGTCCCCGCCTCCTGAAATAAATGATTTGCATCGGGATAGACTTTAACCGTATAAACCTGATTACCGGCTTTCTTTAATGCATCTTCCATTGGCTTCTGGTTCTGCGCTGGCGGAACCTGAAGGTCTTTGCCGCCAAAAAGCATAAATACGGGGCATGTGGTTTTTTCCAGCGCGTATGAAGGATCATAGCTCAAAAAGTATTTCATCCATTTACTGCTGAATTGTTTGATTGCGTCATTAACCGTTTGTTTAACATACTCATCTTTATTTTTAATGCTCTTCTTCTCTTCGTCGGACATTTTCTCGAAGCTGTCTTTTACATTCTTCTCAAGCTGTTCTTCCAGCTCTTTTATGCTGCCCTCTTTAACCAGCGTTTCATATATCAGGTTCAGCATAACAATGTAACCTGATATTTCTTCTTCGGTTGCATTCTCTGATTTCATAATTAACTTCGATTGCTCTTTAATAATATCAATTCCTTTCACACCCGTTCCTGCCATCAGCACCATAAATGCAATACTGGTTTTATTTGCAGTCAGTGGCGCAACTATACCTCCTTCGCTGTGCCCAAAGAGCCCGATCTTTCCGGCATCGATCTCAGTACGTGATTTCAAAAACTCAACTGCTGCTTTAACATCACCTGCAAAATCTTCTGTGGTTGATTCATTTACGCTCTTCCCTTTAGAACCTCCAACACCTCT
>JAUQWT010000424.1 GCA_030835005.1 Ignavibacteria bacterium
GCAAACAGAGAAGATATTGTGGCGGGTTTGGTTTATTCCATCTGCATGAATTATGTTAACAGGGTTAAGGGCAACCGTCCGGTTGGCAGGAAGATATTTATGCAGGGCGGTGTTTGTTACAACCGCGCAGTTCCTTATGCAATGAGCAATCTTGTCAACAAGGAAATAATCGTACCGCCTGAGCCGGGTTTAATGGGAGCCTTCGGAGTTGCACTCGAAATCAAGAACAGGCTCAGCCTTGGATTTTTGGAGAGAAACAATTTTGAGCTTAGTGAGCTTATTAACAGAAAATTTCTTCACGAAAAGGATTTCATTTGCGCAGGCGGCAGCGAGCATTGCGATAGAAAATGCAAAATAGCTGTAATCAAAGTTGGCGATAAAAAATACCCGTTCGGCGGCGCATGCAGTAAATATTACAATGAAAGATCACAGTCAAAATCTGAGCCTGCAAAGAACAATTATGTGAAAATGCGGCAGGAATTGGTTTTTAACATTCCTGAGCAGGCAATTGAAGCTGAGGATAGACCCTCTGAGGATAGGCCCTCTATAGGTATCATCAAAAGTTTCCAGGTAAATTCATTATTCCCCTTTTACCAAAAGTACTTTACATTACTGGGATTCAATGTTATTCTTTCGGATAAAGTCGATCCAGAAGGAATGGATAAAATGTCATCATCATTCTGCTACCCGGTGGAAATCGCCTACGGAATGTTCCATAACCTCCTAAAGAAAAAACCTGACTATATTTTCATTCCGCATATTACCGAAATGGATTATAATGACGGGCATAAATATAAACGCCTTTGTGTCTTTGTCCAGGGAGAAAGTTATTATCTCCGCTCTGCATACAGCAGTGAAAAGCTTCCGCCGGTACTCTCGCCAATTCTGAATTTTAAGGATACGAAGGCAAATGTCAGGAAATCCTTCCGTGAAATCGCCGTACAGCTTGGTAAACGCGCATCTGCGGGCGAACAGGCATTTGATGAGGCGTGGGCAGAATTTTCGGGAATCCAGGAAATATTCAAATCACTCGGTAAAAAAGCTCTTGAGGAAATCCAAAGCGATAGATCTAAATTCGGCATAGTTTTATTTGGAAGACCATACAATGCTTTTGCAGCCGAAGCAAATCTTAACATTCCCCATAAGTTCGCTTCAAAAAATATCATTGTGATACCGCATGATTTTTTGCCGAATGAAAACTATCACTCCTACGATAACATGTACTGGTACAGCGGCCAGCAGATACTGCGCTCGGCAAGGTTTACAAAAGAGCATGAACAGCTCTTCGGGGCTTATATCACCAATTTCTCATGCGGGCCGGATTCATTCCTGCTCTCTTATTTCAGGAATATTATGGGAACCAAACCATCGCTAACACTTGAGCTTGATAGCCACTCCGCTGATGTTGGTGTTGATACAAGAATAGATGCCGCTTTGGATATTATCCGTAACTATTTAGAACTAAAAAAGCAGGGTTTAATTGCAGAAAAGTCAAACGGGTTTGCTCCGCTTTCAATAATATCAAAGAATAAAAAGACTTTAATTGTAGATAATGCCGGTAAAGAGCATGAGCTTACTTCTCCCGACGTGGAAGTAATAATTCCCTCAATGGGTAAATTCAGTACCGATGCATTTTCAGCTATCTGCCGTTCTGCCGGGATGAACTCCCGTTCACTGCCGGTACCAACTGCGGAAACACTCAAGCATGGCAGGGGCAACACAACCTGCAAAGAGTGCCTGCCTTTCATTTTAACAACAGGCTCGCTGGTTGAATATTGCAGTAATAAACACACGAGCGGAAATTATAATGTAAACAATGGTTCTGTGCAAACCGGTACAAACGGGAAAAAAATACTTTTCTTTATGCCCCACGGCTATGGTCCCTGCAGGCAGGGCCAATACTACATATCGCTTAAAGATATTATAAGTAACCTTAAGCTGAGGGATATCGGAATACTTTCCATGGATGACGAGGCCTCATTTGAGGATCTTGGTACTGATTTTTTCCTGAAAGGATGGCTGGCAATATCCATTGCAGATGTAATCCATGATATTGAAAGTGTAATTCAAACCCTCGCTGTTAACAGGGCAGCAGCTTTGAAAACACTCAACGAAGAGTGGAGCAGGATTTTATTTTCTCTTGAGAATGAACAGAGGAAAGGGATATTCAGGCAATTAAAAGAATCCGCCGGGGTATTAGCTTCAATAGAGCTTAAGATACCGCTTGAAGAAGCTAAAGTTATATCGTTAATTGGAGAGATCTACGTACGAAGAGAAGAGTTTTCGCGCGGTGACCTTATTCAGACTTTAATATCAAACGGTTTTGTTGTTAAAACGGCGCCTATTTCTGAATATATCTATTACAGTAATTACCTCATCAAAAAAGGGATCGTTGACGGCTCTGATTACAAAAACAGGATGCAGATAACAATTAAGGACAGGTATCAGAAATATTATGAACGAAAGATAAAGAATATATTTGCAGTAACAGGCTTGTTTAAGCCCGAAATGGTCGAAATTGAAAAAACAGTTGACTATGCAAAAGAACTGATATCAGAACAACTGGTCGGGGAAACTATTTTAACTACCGGACTTGCTCTTCGTGATATTCTTGATGAAGCCTGCGGCGTTATTTCTATAGGACCGTTCAACTGCATGCCAAGCCGCCTTTCGGAAGCTATTTTAAATAAAGAAATGACACTAGCAGGCAAATATAAGTATGGTAAGTTAAAACGCAACGGTTACCCGGAAAATATTTCATCACTCCCGTTTTTGTATATTGAAAGCGACGGTAACCCCTTCCCGCAGATAACCCAGTCCCGCCTGGAAATATTTATGATGCAGGCAGAAAAACTTCACAGGGCAATGAGCCACCACCATTCACAGGATGACTAAAACCAACCGAAGAATTTTTACAGGTACTACCGCACTCCGAAGACCTTCAGGTCTTTTGAGCGCGTGTATTTCAGCTCTTCGGGGCCGCAGACAGGCGGGAAAATTGTCGTTCTCACTTCTACTA
>JAUQWT010000425.1 GCA_030835005.1 Ignavibacteria bacterium
GATCCTCTGCCTTGCTCCGGGCGGTTCGTTCATCTGCCCGAAAACAAGTGAAGTCTTGTTAATAACGCCTGACTCCTTCATTTCGAGCCAGAGGTCATTACCTTCCCTGGTACGCTCACCCACACCGGCAAATACAGAATACCCGCCGTGGAATGTTGCTATATTATTTATCAGTTCCTGTATCAGAACTGTTTTGCCTACACCGGCGCCTCCGAAAAGTCCGGTCTTGCCGCCCTTAGTGTATGGTTCTAAAAGATCTACAACTTTAATGCCTGTTTCAAGAATTTCTTTTTGTGTCGAAAGCTCATCAAGTTTCGGCGCCTGTCTGTGAATAGGCAGTCTCTTTTTTGTTTTCAGCGGTGCAAGCCCGTCAATCGTATCGCCGGTAACATTCATCAGTCTTCCGAGTACTTCGGGTCCGACCGGAATTGTTATCGGAGAGCCTGTATCAACAACATTCATACCTCTAACCAAACCGTCGGTTGAATCCATAGCCACTGCTCTCACCCTGTCTTCGCCAAGGTGCTGCTGAACTTCTGCTATCAAAACATCTTCGACGCCGTCAGTGTTCTTTCTTGGGATTTGAAGGGCTGTGTAAATCTCGGGGAGTCTTCCGCCTGAAAAATCGATATCTAAAACTACACCTATGATTTGAACAATCTTACCGCTATTCTGCTGATTTTCTGCCATTTAAACTGAAACCTGGAATATTTGATTATTTGAAATTAATATAGAATACAAAGATAGTTAAAATTTGACAAAGTTGAAAGTAGCAAAATCAGATTTTTGGGGATTATTTGAGGATTTTAGCATTATATAGAGCAACATACTTTAAAAACATTGCAGTTTTGTGCAATTTCTAGTATTCAATAAACATCTCATCTTCGTAACACCATGCCCAACTCTCACCTTTTTCGGCTGATATCACAACAGGATGGCCAGATTCCAGGAAATGCTTGTAAGCATGCTGGTTTTTGGAATCATCACAACAAAGTGTCTTGCCGCAGGTTTGGCATACCCTGAGGTGCACCCACTTTTCACCAAGCGGCCGGCATACTTCGCAAATAAGATCCTTTGAATTCAGGATATTCTCAACATCAAAATGATAACACATCGCTTCCATAAGGCAAATATAATGAAATCATTATGTGATTTCTCCTCACGCTTAACCCCCTGCCTGCCACAATGGGGCTCCTTTCGTAGCACTCAGATCGACAAGTTAATCAATCTTCGCGCTCTTCAAGATCATTGTATTCAGCCCGTCAATGTACATATCCCGCACACGCCTTGACTTAAGATAGATAACTTCGTTGTAGTACAGGATTATCCACGGAGCGTCTTCCATTACAATGTTTTCCATTTCGTTGTAAAGCTTGGCGCGCGTGTTGAAGTCCGTCAGTTTCATTGCAAGGTCGTAGAGTGAATCCGCCTGGGGATTTGAGTAATGCGTGTAATTGGGACCGTTTGGCGTGTGGTTTTTGCTGTAGAGCAGCGCCATGAAATTTTCGGGGTCGAAGTAATCGGCTCCCCAGTTGCCGCGCCAGAAAGCTATCTCTCCCCCAACCTGTGATGAACGGAGAGTCGATGCCTGCATGAAATCAAGCTCAACATTTATGCCAAGATCCTTTAACTGAGCCTGTACTGCTTCGCCGATGAGCTTCTGTGTATCATCGTTTGAAACAGTGAGCTTAAGCGTTAAGCCGCTGCCGCCGGGGTAACCCGCTTCTGTAAGCAATTGCTTAGCTTTTTCCTTATCGTACCTGTAGCCTTTGGTCTCTTTGGAGTAGCCGGGCATTCCAACAGGTATGGGCCCGTTATGCGCGGGGGTTCCGCGGAACTTGAGCACGTAGCGGACGATTTTTTCCCTATCGATAGCGTAGCTTAGTGCCTGGCGGAGCTTCTTATTATCAGAAAGTACATTTCCTTTTCCACCGGGCGTGTTTTTGTTGAGCAGAGAAGCAAGGTAGACTGTGTTTAGCCACGGCTGTTTGATAAGCTCAAAATCATACTGCGGCAAAAGCTTTCCGTTTTCGTCTGTTATCTGGCTCAGGACTTCGGGAGATGGTTCGTAATAGTCAAACTTCCCTTGCTGAAAATCAAGGAATGCAGTTTCGGAGCTTTTGATGAAACTTACTTTGATGCCATCTATATATAGTAATGGCTTTCCGGCTTTATTCAGGCTCCAGTAATTTTCATTCTTTGTCATTTCAAGCTCGCGGTCAACTTCCCACCTAACAAACTTAAAAGGACCCGTGCCGACGGGATTATATCCAAAGTTATCATTGTAGTATTCAACTGCTTCTTTTGGATAAACAAAAGTATACTGCATAGTAAGTATGCTTAAAAACGGTGCGAATGGTTTTGTTAATGTAATAATAAGAGTTGTATCATCCGGCGCCTGTATTCCCGAAATTTCGTTAACGTTGTTATACTTTTCCTTAATGGAATTAATGTATTCCAGCGCGCCTTTAACGCGGTCACGGAAAAGCCATGAGCCGCGTGTTTTAGTCCTCGGGTCGCAAAGCCGCTCGAAGCAGTATTTGAAATCCGATGCCTTAAGTTCTCTCCCCTTTCCTCCGGGAAAGCATGCATTATCATGGAAGAAGACATTTTTTCGTATAGTGAAAGTGTAGGTCAGTCCGTCCTGAGAGATAGAATGTGACTTTGCAAGGTTATCTTCGAGGTTCATTGCTTTGGAATATTCAAGGAGCCCTTCGCACATTTGCTGCAGCGGCCAGCCGGCATTGTAATTGCTGCACATTACGGGGTCAAGGTTTTCGATCCCCTGCGTTTCGTTGTATTTAAATATCTTATCGGTTGTTTCCTGTTTAGAGCAGGAAATAAGCAGGAGTGAAGAAACGAGGAGCAGAATTATTTTCATTGAGATCTTTATTTTCCTCGTTCCCAAGCTCGAGCTTGGGAACGAGAGTTTATTGGTTACGCAATTTACTCAAAATTCCGCAAAAATTTGAAGAAATAAAAATGAATAAAGGCTATTATCTTGACAAAACAGAAATTTTATATTATTTTGGAAACTAATAAGACGATAATAGTTTCCTATGTACATAGATGAAAAAGGCAAATTGAGCACTCTTACAACAGGCGATAGGGAAAAGATCTTGACCTATACGCAGGGCAGGTTCTTTAAAGAGGGCTTTCAGAAGATCAGTATGGATGAAATTGCCCGCGAACTGAGCATGAGCAAAAGCACCCTGTACAAATATTTCCCGTCCAAGCAGGATATTGTCAGCGAGTCCATTAAGCTTCTTGTAACCGATGTCAAACAGAAGATAACCGGCATAATAAGCACCCAGAACAACGCAGTGGAAAAGTTCATTGAAATAATCAGGCTGCTGACAAAGATCATAACCAAGTTCAGCGATAAATGGATGAGTGACCTTCAGCTCCATGCACCCAACATTTGGTTCGAGCTTGACGAGACGCGTAAAGTGCTGATGTACGAAAATATTTCGAAGATAATTGTGCAAGGGCAGAAGGAAGAGCTCATAAAGAAGTATCCTCCTGAAATTGTTATTACACTTATCACCGGCGCAATAAGGAATATTGTCAATCCGCAATTTTTGATCTCTACCAGCTTCAGCTATGACGAAGCTGTTCAATACGCATTCAAAATACTTCTTGGCGGTATTCTCACAGAAAAAGGAAATGTGATCCTGAAAAAATCAAATATCTGGAAATGAAACTCATACTGATATCATTATCTTTTACCCTGTTATTTCTATTATATGGCTGCGGTAACAATACCGAAAATAATTCCATAAAAGCATCCG
>JAUQWT010000070.1 GCA_030835005.1 Ignavibacteria bacterium
AGCATTTAAGAATGCTGCACTCTTTGCTCTTGGAATTATGCCTTATATCAGTTCCTCAATTATTATTCAGTTATTGGGAGCTGTAGTTCCTTACTTTCAGAAACTCCAGAAAGAAGGCGAGGCAGGAAGGAAGAAGATCAATCAGTTAACAAGATACGGCACGGTGCCTGTTGCTTTAATGCAGGCGTGGGGGGTTAGTGTTCAGTTAAAAAGCAGAAATGTTGCGGGAGTAAGTATTGTTTCTCCCGATGTATCACCTGTTTTGTTTACGATCTCCTGTATTATCTTAATGACTGCAGGCACGATATTTATGATGTGGCTGGGAGAGCAGATTACTGAAAGAGGCATTGGTAACGGTATTTCGCTTATTATATTTATAGGAATTATCGATAGACTGCCGTATGCGTTTCTGGATGAGTATCAGGTTGTTGCCTCAGGTGCAAGAAGTATCATAGTTGAGTTGATCATTATTGCAGGACTTGTCTTTATAGTTGCCGGAGTTGTTCTGGTAACACAGGCAATGCGGCGAATACCTGTGCAATATGCTAAACGGGTTGTTGGAAGGAAGATATACGGAGGTGTTACTCAGTATATCCCCCTTAGAGTTAATCAGGCAGGAGTAATGCCGATCATCTTCGCACAATCTATAATGTTTGTACCCAATACAATTTTGACGTTCTTTCCCAACAGTCAGTTTGTCGCTGATATATCCAAGTACTTCGATCAGACAAGCATGGTTTATGCGTTTCTTTATGGTACTTTAATAGTGTTCTTTACATATTTTTATACTGCAATTGCGTTTAATCCAAAAGATGTATCGGACAATATGAAGAAACAGGGCGGATTTGTTCCGGGAGTAAGACCGGGCAAAGCTACCTCTGATTTTATAGATAACATACTGACAAAGATCACATTACCTGGCTCAATTTTTCTGGCTTTCATAGCAATTTTACCCGCATTCATAGCACAGGCAGGCGTTACCCAGGGACTGGCACAGTTCTTCGGAGGTACCAGTTTGCTTATTGTTGTTGGTGTTGCATTAGATACTTTACAACAGATCGAATCGCATCTTGTCATGAGACATTATGATGGATTCATGAAAAGCGGAAAAATAAAAGGCAGAAGAGGATAGGTTAATTCCCGTGGTCAAAACTGCTGGCGAGATAACAGCTATCAGAGAGAGTTGTTCGGTGGTTGCTGGTGTTCTTTCTTATATAGAGAAATTCTTGAATCCTGGAATTACTACGTTAGAGTTAGATGAGTTGATTGAAGATTTTATCAGATCCAAAGATGCGATCCCTGCACTGAAAGGTTACAAAGTGCATAGAAATATTTATCCTGCAAGTTCCTGTATTTCTATTAACGAAGAGGTTGTTCATGGAATTCCGGGAAGCAGGAAACTTTCAGAAGGTGATATTGTCAGTATCGATGTAAGTGTTCAGAAAAGTGGCTATTTTGGTGATGGTGCCAAAACTTTTCAGGTCGGAGAGATCAGTCCCGGAAAGAAAAAACTTCTGAAAATAACACAGGAAAGCCTCTACCTTGGATTGGATAATGCAAGAGACGGTAATTTTATCAACGATGTTTCACTTGCTATACAACAGCATGTTGAATCTGCAGGGTTTTCGGTTGTAAGAGATTTAGTTGGTCATGGTATTGGTAAAAGTCTTCACGAAGAACCTCCAATCCCGAATTATTACCATAACGGCTACAGGGGTAAGTTCAAAGAAGGTATGACAGTAGCAATTGAGCCGATGGTAAATTACGGTACTTATAAAGTAAAAGTCTTAAGCGATAAATGGACATATGTAACAGCTGACGGTGAGCCAAGTGCGCACTTTGAGCATTCTATTCTCATCAAAAAAGGGAAACCTGAAATTTTAACGATAGGAAGTTAATTTAGTTAATGGCAAAACAAGGCACAATCAAAGTAGATGGTATTATAACCGATACTTTGCCTAATGCTGCCTTTAAAGTCAAGCTTGAAAACGGTCATGAGATCATTGCTCATATCTCCGGTAAAATGAGGATGAATTTCATTAAGATCCTGGAAGGGGATAAAGTTTCAGTTGAGCTATCTCCGTATGATTTGACCAGAGGCAGAATAACATACAGGTATAAATAATAATCTAAGCATAAAGAGGTAACAACAATGAAAGTAAGAAGTTCGGTAAAGAAAATGTGCGAACACTGCAAGATCATAAAGAGAAAAGGTGTTATCAGGGTTATTTGTAAGAATCCGAAACATAAACAGAGACAGGGATAATTTTAAAATTATTAGGAGTAATATCAATTGGCTAGAATAGCTGGAATAGATCTTCCAAAAAATAAAAGAGTAATCATAGGTTTGACATCCATTTTCGGGATCGGAAGGACTACATCGAAGAAGATCCTGGATAGAACCGGCATTAGTTATGATAAAAAAGTTGGCGAACTGACTGATGATGAAGTGAACCAGATACGTAATATAATTACTTCCGAAATCAAAGTGGAAGGTGCTTTGAAATCCGAAGTACAGGCGAATATAAAGAGATTAATGGATATTGGGTCGAACAGGGGTAAAAGGCATAGGAGAGGCCTGCCCGTTAGAGGTCAGAGGACGAAGACCAATGCAAGGACTCGTAAAGGCAAGAGAAAAACTGTTGCAGGCAAGAAAAAAGCTGCTTCCAAGAAGTAATATTGAATTAGAAATTGAAAAGTTAATTAATTTCATATATGACACAACCAGTTAAGAAAACAAAGAAAAAATCAACCGTTGAATCAACCGGTGTAGCACATGTTAAGGCTACGTTTAATAACGTTATAGTTACCTTAACAGACGTACAGGGAAATACAATTTCCTGGGCATCTTCTGGCAAGATGGGTTTCAAAGGCTCAAAGAAGAACACCCCGTTTGCCGCACAGGTAGCTGCTGAAAGCGCTGCCAAGACGGCTCTGGATGCCGGATTGAGAAAAGTTGACGTATTCATTAAGGGGCCGGGTTCCGGCAGAGAAGCTGCAATTAGGTCATTACAGACATCCGGACTTGAAATATTAACTATAAAAGATATTACACCTATACCGCACAACGGCTGCAGGCCGCCAAAAAGAAGAAGAGTATAAAAAAAATAATTTAAGATCATAAATGGCAAGATACACAGGTGCAAGCTGCAAACTTTGCAGAAGAGAAAAACAGAAATTATTCCTTAAGGGAACCAAATGCTTTACAGAAAAATGCCCTGTTGAAAGGAAGAATTATCCTCCGGGACAGCACGGTCTATCCAGAAGGTCAAAAGTATCTGATTATTCCATTCAGCTCAGGGAAAAACAGAAAGTAAAAAGAACTTACGGAGTTCTTGAAACTCAGTTCAGGAATTATTTCGATCTGGCTTCCAGGCAAAAAGGCAGAACCGGCGAGAACCTTGTTAAACTGCTTGAAAGAAGACTGGATAATATCATTTACCGTTCAGGACTTGCTCCTTCCAGAAAGGCTGCAAGACAGCTTATACTGCATAAGCATTTTAAGATCAACGGTAACACCGTTAATATTCCTTCCTATCTTTTAAGAGCAGGTGATTCTGTTCAGGTTAAAGATAAAAGCAAACAGGTAAAAGTATTTCATGAGTCAATGAAACGCGTAAAAGACGATATGCTGCCGGGCTGGCTCCAGGTCGATAAATCCGCACTAAAAGGGACACTGTTGGCGATCCCGGAAAGAATTGATATTCCGTTCAATGCCAACGAACAATTAATAGTTGAATTATATTCAAAATAGAAATAAAAATGACAAATCACTATATACAATTCCCAGAAAAATTAGAATTAGAAAAAGAAACACATACCAGGTATTTTGGCCGTTTCACGGTTCAGCCGCTTGATAAGGGCTACGGCATTACTCTTGGCAATGCTTTAAGGAGAGTGTTGATTTCTTCTCTTCCCGGTACTGCAATTACCGGAATTAAAGTAAACAACGTGCCTCATGAGTTTTCCACTATCAAGGATGTTGTTGAAGATGTTTCCGAAATAGTTCTGAATTTGAAGGAAGTTAGATTCAAACAGAATATCAAAGGTGCAAATAAAGTTGAACTTAGGCTTAAAGGTCCAATCGAATTCATTGCAAGGCATATTCAGGAAGCAACTGAAGATTTCGAAATACTAAATCCTAATCTGCATATTGCCACTCTGAACAAGAATGCTGATGTTAGTATAACACTCAAGATCGGCTCCGGAATCGGTTATGTTCCTTCTGAAGAGAACAAAGATCCCGAGCAGGATCTTTTGATGCTCCCAATAGACTCAATATTTACACCTATTAAAAATGTAAAATATGATGTAATGAATACCAGGGTAGGTCAGAAGACAGACTATGAAAAACTGGTACTGGAAATTACAACCGACGGTACTATTAATCCTGTTGATGCTTTAACACAGTCGGCATCGCTTCTAAACGAGCATATTGCAATGTTCGAAAACTTCGGAAAAGTAACCGAAGAGAAGAAAGCACCTGTTAAAGATGAAGAAACAGAGTTTGCCAGAGTAAGAAAAATGCTTCTTACGAATGTTGACGAATTAAAACTTTCGGTTCGCGCGCAAAACTGCCTCCGCTCAGCTAATATTAAAACACTCGGTGATTTAGTTCGCCACCAGGAAGTTGAAATGCTGCAGTTCAGGAATTTCGGCAGAAAATCACTTGCAGAACTTGGTGAAATTCTTCAGGAAAACGCATTATCATTTGGTATGGATGTAGATAAATATATTAAAGAAGAAAACTAAATCTTAAATCTCAGCTTGATATGATACACAGAAGAAAAGGCAGAAAACTTAAACGGACAGCTTCTCACAGAAAGTCGTTATTCTCTAATATGACGGTTTCTTTGATAATGAATAAAAAAATAAGAACAACTCTTGCCAAGGCGAAAGAGCTGCGGTTGTTTGTTGAACCGATGATCACCAAATCCAGGAAAGCGTATCTTGCAAAAGACGGGAAACCTGAGTACGGAGTTCATTTAAGAAGAGAAGTAAATAAATTCTTGCAGGATAGAGATGCTGTGAAGACTTTGTTTGAAGAAATTGCTCCTAAACTGATTAACCGCAACGGAGGCTATACTCGTGTTTTGAAAATGGGGAACCGTCTTGGTGATGGTGCAGAAGTTGCAATGATAGAGCTGGTAGACTACAATCTTGAGCAGAATAAGACAGAGTCTCCCGCACCTGGTGAAACGGATGCAAAATCGAAATCTAAAGCTAAAACTAAAACAGGAACTGCTAAGACGAAATCTGCAAAAACAAAATCCGAAAAAACGAAAACAGCAAAGACAAAAAAAGGGGATAATACCTCTTCTGAAACTAAAAAATCTGCAAAGGGAAAAAAGAAAAAAGAGGCAGCTGAGTAATTACTAACATAATAAGTGCACAAAACTTATCAGGTTTATGAAAATATCCACAGCTGAATTTGTAAATAGTGTATCAGACTTAAACCAGCTTCCAACTGCCCATCTACCGGAAATTGTTTTTATAGGCCGCTCTAACGTTGGAAAATCATCTCTTATTAATAAGATTTGTAATAAGTCAAAGCTTGCTAAAACAAGCTCTGTACCCGGAAGAACTAGATTACTTAATTATTACCTTATTAACGAGGAGTTCTATTTTGTTGACTTGCCCGGATATGGTTACGCCAAAGTACCCGAGCAGATCAAAACAGGCTGGAGAAAACTTGTTGAAGAATATATCAGTACACGCAAGAATATCAAGCTCGTTTTTGAACTGATGGATTCAAGGCATGACCCAACTTACTTAGACCAGCTTATGATAAACTGGCTGGAATACTACGAAATAAACTATGCAATTTGCCTTACAAAAGCAGATAAGATCTCAGCCAATAAAATGGAACGACAGATCTACAGAACCAGCAAAATTGTTAGTAATGATGAATTGTGCAAGGATTATATTCCCTTTTCAGCAATTTCGGGTGAGGGAAAAGATACTGTTGTAAAGCTGATCTCAGAAAGTTTAATCGAAAAATAAACTTAAATTTAGATATCTTTGCTCAAAAAGAAGATATTCACTCCAGGACCCACACAGGTTCATCCCGATGTTTTAAAAGCGACTGTTTCATTTGATACCTACCATAGAAGCGCTGAATTCAAATCATTTCATTCTAAGCTGGTTGAAAAGCTGAAAAACGTATTCCTTACAAAGCAAAACCTCCATATATTGACTACTTCGGGTACCGGGGCTCTGGAAACTGCATTGATAAATTTTTGCAGACCAAATGACAATGTTCTGTATATTAACCAGGGTAGATTTGGTGCAAGGTGGGGTGCAATTGCCGAAGCTTATGGTATAAATGCTGCCGAGCTCAAAATACCATATGGCGAAGCGGCCGGTGTTGAGGAAATGAAGAGTGTGAACCTTGATAATATTAATGCCGTTCTTCTTACACATACTGAAACATCTACTGCCACCTTAACAGATATTCAGGCAATTGCTGAATATATAAAATCTAATTCAAATGCTCTTGTAATAGTTGATGCCGTTACATCGGTTGGAGCAATTGAGTTCAGAATGGATGACTGGAATATTGATGTCGCTGTTTCTGCTTCACAAAAGGGTTTAATGACACAGCCGGGATTGGCAATTATTGCTTACAGTGATCAGGCAAAAGATATCATGATGGGTAATCCCATGAAGAGATATTTCTTTGATCTCAGAAAAGAGATTAAATCATTCAAAGAAGGACAGACTAGCTGGACCCCGGCAGTTGGTTTGTTATACGGAATAGATAAGGCATGCGATATTATTCTTGAGCATGGAATTGAAAACAAATGGAAGCAGACGAAAGAAATTGCCGAATTCTTTAGGGCAGAGTCTGTTAATAATGGTTTTGGAATATTTTCGAAAAGACCATCGGATTCATTAACAGCAATAACTCTCCCTAACGGAATTCCAACAGGAATGCTGATAAGAGCAATGAAAGAAAAATACGGTGTCCAAATGGCAAACGGGCAGGCGGAAATGAAAGATACTATTGCCAGGGTTTCACATATGGGGGACATCCAATTAGATGATATTAAAGAACTTAGTATTCTCCTGAAGAAGGAATTCAGTGAAATAAATTCATCTGTTTAAGATAGATGTCCAAGAATAATGAAGTTGATATCTTTATAGCCGATGATATTCATACAGATGGTATCATCCTGCTCAAAAAATATTTTTCGGTATGTGAGTTTAAAAAAACTTCCACAAAGGACCTTATTGCTGCATTAGAGAAACTCAAGTACATAAATAATTCTTCTAAAGGCTGCCTTATAGTAAGATCAACAAGGAATGTTGACAAGAGAGCAGTTAGGAAGCTATCTAAGTTCACAAATGTGAGATTAATTGTAACTGCTTCTGCGGGCTTTGATAACATAGATCTGGATGAATGCAGGAAAAACGGAATTGATGTAATGAATATAGCCGGTGGTAACAGCACTTCTGCGGCTGAATTTACTTTTGCCCTTATCCTAAGTGCTGCCAAGTCTATTTTTCCCGCTAACGAGCAGATGAAAAGGGGTGAATTTAACTCTGCTCAATTCAGGAATTTTGAGCTTGCAGGCAAAACTATTGGAGTGATCGGAGTTGGAAATGTTGGTTCAAGAGTTGCCAGATTCGCTAAAGCTTTTGGAATGCACATACTTGCAAACGATATCAACGTAACGCTGAAAAATAAATACAGGTTCATTAACTTTGTCAGTTTGGAATCGCTCTTAAAAAAAGCTGATATTATTACAATTCACACTCCTCTTGATGATTCCACTCGTAATCTGATTAATGCAGATAATATGAAGTTTATGAGTTCGCATGCTATAGTAATTAATACTTCCAGGGGTGGCACTATTGATGAAAAAGAACTTATAAATCGTCTAAGAACCAATAAGCTTTCTTATGCCGGCATTGATGTTTTCAAGAATGAACCGGAATTCAACAGAAGTTTCACAAAACTTTCCAATGTTATCCTCACTCCGCACTTGGCGGGAAAGACTCTGGAGAGCAAGAAAAGGATGTCCATAATGGTAGCTGAGAAGATCTTGAAATACTATTCTAACCACAGCAAATCGGATAAATTACTTAATTGAATTACTTAATAAAATTCAGTAAATTAGTTAAATAAAGCAAATTTTGAGGAGGTTTAATGAAGTTCACTGTCAAAAGTAATGAGCTAATCAGCGCAATAAATAAGGTAATTTCGGTTACACCAACGCGCTCAACATTACCGATCCTTGGTAATTTATTCTTCAGCCTCGAAGGTAAAGAACTTACCATTATGGGTTCTGACCTTGAAGTGTATATCGAAGTTAAGATATACGTTGACGGGAAAAATGACGGTCAGGTTGCTGTTCCGGCAAAGAAGCTTGAAACACTTCTGCAGAATCTGCCGGGCAAAGACCTTAACTTCGATCTTCAGAACGGTTTTAAACTTATCATAAAAACTAAGGGCGGGAAGTGGACTATAACAGGCGAAGATCCCAATGACTTTCCGATGCCTGCAGAAGTTGAAGATTCAGGTAAGATCAATATTGATGCCGGAATTCTGACAAGATACCTTTCAAAAGCGATCCATGCTGCAAGTACAGATGAACTTAGAAGAAGCATGAATGGCGTTTACTTCGAGATAAGAAAAAATGAGTTCAAAGTTGTTTCAACAGATGGCCACAGGCTGGTAAAGATCGTTAAGAGCGATTTTGATTACAGCGGCGAAAAGACCAATATGCTGGTTCCTATTAAGACATGTCAGCTAATGACAAAATTGTTCAGAGGAGCCTCCAAATCTCAGTCTGATGATGACTCCGCAGAAAGTGACACTTCTTCTGATGGAGGTATAGTTACTATTTATTTCAGCAGTGAATTCTTAAAATGCACTTATAACAATATTTCGATCAACTCCAGGCTGATAGATGACACATTCCCGAATTACGATTCTGTAATACCAAGTGATAATGAAAAGATACTCAAAGTTGCAAAAAATGATCTGATTGGCGCAGTAAAAAGAAGCATTATTATGTCTGACCAGGTTACTAACAAAACATCTTTCAATATTGCTGAAAGTGAATTGAAAGTGAAAGCTGTGAATAATGAGTATGGCACAGATGCTGATGAAACCATTGATTGTTCGTTTACAGAAAGCGAAGAATTTGAAATAGCATTTAACGGAAAGTACCTTTTGGAGGCGATTCAGCATTTTGATAATGACACTCTGTTATTTGATTTCAGCACTCCTTTGAAAGCGTCCATAATCAGGCCATCTGACCCTAATCAAAATGAGGACCTGATGATGCTTGTTATGCCCGTTAGAAATATCTGATAATGTTTCTTGATAATCTCAGCTTAGAAAACTTCAAAAATTACGCCGGCAGTTCTTTCTCATTCAGCCCGAAACTGAATTTCATCTACGGTGAAAACGGTAACGGAAAAACCAATATACTTGAGGCAATTTCAATGCTTTGTTATACACGCAGTTTCCTGCTCACCTCTGATAATGATTGTGTAAAATACGGCAGCAGCGCTTTCAGTATAAAAGGAGAGTTTACAAGCGGCATAAATGTTAACAGCGTACTCAAGTATACATACAACAAGGAAGCAGCTTCGAAAAGTCTCTTTTATGGAAACGAAAAAGTAACAAGGCTAAATGAATTTATCGGTTCTTTTCCGCTGATCGTACTTTCACCGGGGGACCTCAAGCTTTCAATGGGTACACCGCTTGACAAACGGAGGAATTTCGATCTTTTGATTTCACAGGTCAGCAGACTCTATTTTGATGATCTGAAAAGCTACACTAAGATCATTAAACAAAAGAACTCACTTTTGAAAGAAAATCTTGTAAGCCGTAAGTATTCTTCTAAAGACCTGAAACATATGCTCAGCCTGTGGAATGATGAGTTGGTTGGTTTTGGGATAAAAATACTCTTACGCAGATTGGATTTCATTGAAGAGTTCAAAACTTACCAGTCAGAGTGTTTTAACCGGATTGCAGGAAGCAGCTATATCCCGATAATCAATTACGAGAGTGATATAAATATAGACCCTGAAAACCTCAGCATCGAATCATTGAAAAATAGTTATTCTGAGTTGCTGAATAGTAAAATGGATATTGAGATCAGAAGGGGAATTTCACTCGCAGGACCGCACAGAGATAACTATATCTTTTTGATGGAGAAAAACGGAGAGTTGTTTGATGTGAGAACATTTGCTTCACAGGGCGAACACAAAACATTTGTTGTATCTTTGAAGCTTGCAGAATTTGGATTCATAAAGGATAATATTGTGAATTCAAATATCGGTGACCCGATCTTGCTGCTTGATGATATCTTCAGTGAGCTTGATAGGGGCAGGATCAGGAAAATAAGTTCGATAATTACAGGGTATAATCAGGTTTTTTTAACCACAACTGATGTAGAATACATGGACATTTTGAAGGAAGATTTTGATGAAATTTCTGCTTATAATATAACTAAAGAGTTGACGCAATTTGTCAATTAATTACAAAATACATAACAAAAAACCATCTCCCCTTAATAAAGAAATAGGTCAGCTGCTGGACAAGCTTAAAGAAGTTAAAAAGGATAAGTACTCTTTCTGGCATAACGCAGTCGGTGAAACGATTGCAAAGATAGCAGTCCCGACCTATAGAAAAAAAGACGTATTGTTCGTCAAAGTTCATGACTCCGTTTGGAGATTTGAGCTCACAAGAAGAAAAAATGAGCTTCTTGAGAGTATCAATAGTAATCTTAATGCTGAAAATAAAATTAAAGACATAATTTTTAAATAAATGGCTGATAAAAAAATTAAAGACCAGAAGAAAAAAACAGAGAAAAAAGAAGGCTACGGCGCAGATAGTATCCAGGTACTCAAAGGGCTTGAGCATGTAAGAAGAAGGCCTGCGATGTATATCGGCGATGTCTCAAGCCGGGGACTCCATCACCTGGCGTATGAGGTCGTTGATAACAGTATTGATGAGGCGCTTGCCGGGTATTGTGATAAGATATCGCTTATCATCAACAAAGACGGCTCAATAACCGTTGAAGATAACGGTCGGGGGATACCGACGGGAATGCACCCTACAGAGAAGAAATCCGCGCTAGAAGTAGTTATGACACAATTGAATGCAGGAGGTAAATTCGATAGAAGCACTTATAAAGTGTCCGGGGGTCTCCATGGAGTTGGTGTTTCAGTCGTAAATGCACTTAGCCAGTGGCTTAAAGTAGAAGTCAAGCGTGATGGAAAGATATTTTTTCAGGAATATAGGGCCGGCGAGCCTGTTGCAAATGTAAAGGAAACCGGAAAAGTTGATCCTAAAGTAACCGGTACCAAAACTACATTTATGCCGGATAGTGAAATATTTACTACAACCCTTATTAAGTATGAAATTCTTGAAGACCGTTTAAGAGAGCTTGCTTATCTTAACAGGGAAGTGACTATTACCATTGATGATGAGAGGAATAAGAAGAAAGATGTATTTCATTTTGAAGGCGGGATAAAGGAATTTGTAAAGTATATCGATTCCGCAAGGAAATCATTCATGAAGGAGCCTATATTTCTCAAAGGCGAGCGTGATAGCACTCAGGTTGAAGTTGCTTTCCAGTATAATGAATCATACAACGATAATATTTTTACATATGTAAATGATATAAATACTCACGAAGGCGGCACACATCTTGTAGGATTTAAGACTGCACTAACGCGTACGCTTAACAATTACGGCAGCAAGGCAAATATTATCAAAAATGATAAGATCCAGCTGACAGGAGATGATTTCCGTGAAGGATTAACCTGCGTTATTAGTACCAAAGTGCCTGAGCCGCAGTTTGAAGGGCAAACTAAAACCAAGCTGGGTAACAGCGAAGTAAAAAGTATTGTTGAAACAATTGTCGGAGAGCAGCTCCAGGATTACCTTGAAACAAATCCATCAGTTGCCAAAAAGATCATAGAAAAATGCTTAAGGGCAGCAGAAGCAAGAGAAGCTGCAAGAAAAGCACGTGAGCTTATCAGGCGTAAAAATGCGCTGGAATTCTCAGGGTTACCAGGAAAACTTGCGGATTGTTCCATCAGCGATCCTGACCACTGCGAAATTTACCTGGTTGAAGGAGATTCTGCAGGCGGTTCAGCTAAACAGGGCAGAGATAGACGTTTCCAGGCAATTTTGCCGCTTAAAGGAAAAATACTGAATGTTGAGAAAGCCAGGATCAATAAGGTTCTGGAAAACGAAGAAATTAAATCTATCATTACTGCACTGGGTGCAGGTATTGGCAATTCGGATGAATTTGATGAAAGTAAACTGCGTTACGGAAAAGTGATCCTTATGTGCGACGCCGATGTTGATGGTTCGCATATCAGAACTCTTCTGCTTACGTTCTTCTACAGGCACATGAAAGAGATCATTGAAACAGGAAGACTGTATATCGCTCAGCCTCCATTATATAAGATCAAGATTAACAGGGAAGAACATTACGCTTACGATGAAAAAGAGAAAGACCAGATTTTAAAAAGATTCAAGGTTGATGTTAAACCTGCAAAAGATAAAGCTGCCGGGCCGCCTGAAACAGGCGAAGCCGAAGTTAATGAGAGCGGAGAACTTGTTGTAAAAGGAAAAGGCTTTACGATTTCCAGGTTCAAAGGACTTGGTGAAATGAATCCGGAACAGCTTTGGTCAACTACCATGAATCCGGAGACAAGAACGATTCTGCAGGTATCAATTGATAGTGCTGTTGCTGCGGATAAAGTCTTTGAGACACTTATGGGTGAAGAAGTTGAGCCAAGAAGGGCATTCATTGAAAAGAACGCCAAGTATGTAAAAAATCTTGATATATAATAATTGCTGAAAACGATATTTTCATTATTGATTTTCTCTCTGCTGATTTCAGGGATTAATTCTCAAACGGTAAAAAAGAATAAGAAGCAGATATCTCTTTATGCCGGAATGGGAGTGGATTATGGCATCACACCTGATTTCAACGATTATCTTGTAGCTGCAATTCCATACAGTACAGGTGACAGCATCAGATCGTTCAATGCAGGAATTGAGTTTTTCGGGGGAGCTGAGTATGAGCTTTCCAGGACGATTTCGGTTAAACTTGACTATTCGTATTACATACGCAGCTTAAGTTACACATACTCGCCTGCAATTTTCGATTACACGATAAACAATCATCAACCCTATTTGTTTGTTAACTATCTGATTAAGAAGAGTAATTTTGTATTCAAGTTCGGACTCGGAGCCGGTTATCATTTTCAAAGGCTTGATAACAAAGTCAATAACAGCACAACAATCAGCTATACTTCTTCCGGTCCGTCACTCAGAGGTGAGATTTCTTTCATGCCAATGCTTTCAAAGGGTTTTTATGCATATATAAGCGGCTTTGCGTTCGGTAACTTTTATGGAAAACTAAAGGACTCAGGCGGAAATCCCCTTAAAGCTCCAAACTCTTCCATTGAAGCTACTCTCAGAGGGTACGGAATCGGAGCCAGACTTGGTTTTCTGGTAAATATTAATTGACCTTTTTTGGAAGAGATATTTAAAGCTATAATTTTGGGTATTGTACAGGGATTAACTGAATTCCTCCCGATCAGCAGTACTGCACATTTGCGAATTATTCCATCATTTTTCGGATGGGGCGATATAGGTGCATCATATACTGCTGTCATTCAGGTTGGTACTATGATTGCAATAATTATCTATTTTTGGAGGGACCTCACAAAAATGACCCTTTCTTTTCTTAAAAGCATTTCTACAAGGGATTTTAAGAGCAATGAAACAAAGCTGTTCATAATGATCTCAATTGGAACAATACCTATCGTAATTTTCGGGTTTCTTTTGAAAGACTTTATAAGGCATGAATTCAGAAGTATGTATGTTATGGCGGGAAGTTTGATCTTCTTTTCAATCATGCTTTTTATTGCAGATAGATTCACAAAAAAGACTGTTACGATGGACAAATTGACAATAACAGATGGCATAATAGTAGGTTTTTTTCAGGCGCTGGCTCTAATACCCGGAGCGTCAAGATCTGGTTCAACGATCTCAGGTTCGTTCTTCAGGAATATGACAAGAGAAGATGCCGCGAGGTTTTCATTTCTTCTCAGTATTCCGGCAGTACTTTTGAGCGGAGTTTATGAGCTTTTCTCTCAGCGGGCAACCCTGCTAAGCGGCGAATCTGCGGTATTAAGTCTGGTAATTGCAACTATTGTATCCGGAATGGTTGGATACTGGTCAATTTGGTTTTTGCTGTCTTTTATCAAGAAACATTCATTGCTTGTCTTTGTGATTTACAGGATAGCTTTCGGAGTTTTAATAATAATATTATTATCAACAAATATAATCTCTAACTAGAAAGGGAATTAACATTATGAAGTTAACTGCATTAAAGTTAACGGTATTAACCGTACTCACTTTGAGCTTTTTCGCTTTTATATGCGGTGATAGCAAAAACGAATCAACAGATGTTAAGAAAGACAACACTACACAAAATCAGACGCAGAATCAGTCAAATCAAAACACACAAAACAAAATGCAGGATACCAGTAAGCCAAAAACAGATTCGGTGAAAACAGAAGAAAAAACCGATGGCAAGGATTCAAAAGAAACAAACAACGTGGTTATAAAAACTAGTATGGGAGATATAGAGATCGAGCTTTTTGAAAAAGATGCTCCACTTCACGTTGCAAACTTTAAGAAGCTTGTAAAATCGGGTTTTTATGAAAAAACTACTTTTCACAGAGTGATTCCGGGATTTATGATACAAGGCGGCGACCCTAATTCTAAGGACAGCGATAGATCAAATGATGGACAGGGTGGTCCGGGATATACAATTCCCGCAGAGATCAAAGCCAAGCATGTAAAAGGATCACTGGCAGGTGCAAGGCTTGGTGATGCTGTGAACCCGAAGAAAGAATCGAGCGGGAGCCAATTCTATATTGTAACGGGAGAAGCATCGCATCTTGACGGTCAATACACTGTTTATGGCAAAGTTACCAAAGGTATGGATATTGCCCTAAAGATAGAGAATGTTAAAAAAGATGCCGCTGATAATCCGGTTGATAAAGTAGTTATAGAAAAAGTGTCTTTTAAATAGTCATTAAACATGAAAACATTCCTCGACTTTCAGACCGAAGTTAATGCCGGCAAGGTGGGGAATGTTTATTTTATTGCTGCAAGTGATGGCTATTTTGTTCAAAAAGCCGGTGAATTGTTAAGGGAAAAGTTATTCGGTTCTTCAGAGAACAGGGATAACTTTTTTCTCAGGTATGCAGATGATACTCCCCTTGAAGAATTCTTCGGATTGTGTTCAAACTATTCCAGCTTGTTTTCATCTAAAAAGATAATTGTTCTTAAAAGGTGTGAAAAATATTCGCGTAAACTGAGCGAGTTGAGAGAATTTGTGAAGAATCCGGAACTGGAAACTTTCCTGGTTCTGGCTTTTGATAAAGACTATGTTATGGAGAAAAAGCTGGATAAAGATATAGAATTTTATGATTTTTCGGACTTGCCTCAGAGGACATTGTATGAATGGGTAAAAAAAGAATTTGAAAACAGAGGAATTGCTATAGAAAATGATGCGATCCAGGAATTAACTTCAGGCATTCCGGCATCTTTTGATTTGTTGATTACTGAGATTGAGAAGATCTCGAATCATGATTTCCAGAATTCACGGCGGGTTATTACCAAAGAGCTAATTCTGCAGTTCACCGGATATGACAAGGAATATACCCCAGATGAGCTTATCCATAGTATCTTGAATAAAGACAGAAAGAAAGCCTACACTATAATTGATAATCTGCTCAATTCAAAAGGTTTGAATGAAATATACCTCTTATCCATTATCAGTAACTATTACATGGACCTGATCTCATTCAAAACAAAGGGACTGGAATCAATGGATTCAAGGCTTCTTTACCAAAAATACAAATTGTGGGGAGATCGGGTCAAATTTGCGAAAAACTACCATAAATCAATAGATATTAATAGTTTAGAGAGGTCCTTCGAAAAAATCTTGAATACGGATATGAAACTGAAAACGTCTATGCTTGATTCCAAGATACTTATGACTTCCCTTGTAGAAGAGCTTATAAATGCCTAAATTTTGAAAAGTGGAACAAAAAACCGGCTTTTTAGTTAAATTAATAGGATACAAATGATGCCTTCGAAAGAGGGAGCTAAAATACAGAAGCGTACCGATGAAGAGCTGATTTTCAGTTTTCAGGAAGGGAACATTGAGGCTTATAACGAAATTGTATCCCGATATAAAGACAGGCTGACGAATTTTGTTTACCGCTATGTTGGAAACTATGATGAATGTGATGATATTGTACAGGATACGTTTGTAAAGGTTTACGTTTCGAAGCATTTGTATAAAGAGATAGCAAAGTTTTCTACATGGATATACACTATTGCCATTAACCTGGCAAAGACGAAGCTGGCGAAGCAGCAAAAGTATAAAACATTCTCGATCAGCGATGTTTATGACGATGAGAACAAAGATTTTGATATCCGTGACGAAGCGTTTACACCGGATGTTGATGCAAATGATAAGTACTTAAACATGCATATACAAAAAGCTCTCAATTCAATTAACGAAAATTACAGGGAGCTTATTATTTTAAGAGATATAGAAGATTATTCTTATGAGGAAATTGTTGAAATGACCGGTCTCCCGATGGGAACGGTTAAGAGCAGGATTAACAGGGGACGCGAGAAGCTGCAGGAACTGCTTAAAGATATTTACAAAGAAGGATGAAGCAATATGATAAATGACGACGAAAAATATACTTCTCTAAGGAAGACTCTTGGATCACTGCCTAAGATCAAAGCTAAAAATGACTTTGAGCATAGGCTGTTGCAGAGAATAAAGGAAACTGAAAGAGGCATTGT
>JAUQWT010000426.1 GCA_030835005.1 Ignavibacteria bacterium
ATTCATTTTTCGCTTCCTAAAGAAGGAAATGTGAGCCTGAAGTTCTACAGTGCTGCAGGACAAGAAGTTGCAACTTATGCCGATGGTTTTATGAAAGCCGGTTCTTATAATGTGGATTTCGACGGGTCGAAACTTTCGAGCGGAATTTACTTCTACACTTTAAGAACAAGTGATTTTATTGAAACAAAGAAGATGGTTCTTGTAAAATAAGCATTTGTTACTGGTTTAATTAGGTTTTTATTATTAATTTTATAAGCGGGCAAAAATGCCCGCTTTTTTTGAATGAAATTACTTACCAAAATGAAAAGAATTATTTTTCTTATCGTGATGATGGCAGTAATGATCTCATCTTCAAATTCGCAGTTTGTAAGAAAAGTTTTGTTTGAAGAGGCTACCAATGCTTCCTGCCCCCCATGTGCGGCAAACAATCCCTACTTAAAGGCTTATATTGATGCCAAAGGTGACTCGATTATTGCCATTAAGTATCATGCAAGCTTTCCGGGTTATGACCCAATGTACCTTCATAATCCTGTACAAAACCAGGAAAGATACGGAGCTTATTACGGGATGAATTTCATGCCGTGGCTTAATGCTGACGGGATCATAAATGATATCTGGCCTTTCAGTTTATCAAACCTGGATAACGCATTTTATTCAAGGCTCGCAGTTCCTGCGCCGCTGACAATTACTGTTACAGATCTGAGAATTGCAGGTGACTCGATCAGATCAACAGTCAATATTAACCTTCCTTCAAATCTTCCTTCCGGCAATTATAAGCTCAGAGTTATGGCCATAGAAAAATGGGTGATTTATCAGTCACCTCCGGGAAGCAACGGAGAAAGTGTATTTGAGCATGTATTCAGAAAAGCATTCCCCAACACAACAGGTACAACGTTTACCGGTAATGCCGGCAATCACCAGTTCATTTTCACTTACAAAGTAGATGCCGCTTGGCGTGACAGTTCTATACATACTGTTGCATTCATTCAGAATGATATTAATAAGGAAGTATTAAATACCGGCAAGGGTTCAAGTAATGTTACGGGTATTAACGGCAATAATTCAGGTGTCCCGTCAGGATTCAGTCTTTTGCAGAACTTTCCCAATCCGTTTAACCCTGTAACCAGTATAATCTTCTCTCTGCCTGTTTCAACAGAGGTAAAGCTTGCAGTTTATGATATGCTTGGCAGAGAGGTATCACTTCTTGCAAACAGTAAATTTGAAGCAGGGAATTATTCCATAGATTATAACGCTTCAGATCTCCCCAGCGGTGTTTATTTCTACTCCTTAATAACAGGAGAATTTTCTGAAACAAAAAAGATGATGTTAGTTAAGTAAAAAGAACTGCTTTGATCGAAACTACAAAAGTCTTTAAGACTTTTGTAGTTTATTATTTTTGTGAAAAATAATTTCTAACCTCAATGAAAAAACACTTCATTTTAGCCTCTATAGCATTGATATGCGGCCTCTTCCTTAAATCTGATTTACTTACCCCGCCTTTTGCAGAAAGCAGTGTAAATGGCGTTCCACAAATATCCATTACAGGTACTGAAATAGTGGGTTCCATTAATGCTGTGAAGATAACTTACAATCTGAGTGATGCCGAGAGTGATCCCTGCAGGATCAGCCTGAGAATCTCAAACGATAGCGGAAAGACTTTTTTATTTCCTTCTGACTCTCTAAGCGGCGATATTGGATACCCGGTAACTCCCGGTACAAATAAACAGATTTACTGGTATTATTCGTCATTCCCTTCGGGTTTTAGCGCCAAAGTGATTGCAGATGACCTGCAGCCGGTAAATATTCAGGAAGTTGTAAATCAAACTGATAGCAACAGTCTTAAAAACAGCATGCAGTCAATAGTTGGGATTAGGCACAGGACTGCCGGACCGGTTCAACTGCAAAAAGTGAAAGATTCAATTAATACCTGGTTTATAAGATATGGTCTCAAGACATCAATTCAGAACTTCGATTTTTCGGGATATAATGCTCAGAACTATCTTGGCCGCCTTCAGGGAACAACAAGAGAAGATACTACATATATAATAGACGGTCATTATGAAACCGTTAGTGTAAGTCCCGGAGCAGATGATAACGGCACAGCCATAGCCGCAATGCTTGAAGCGGCAAGAATTCTTTCAAATTACAATTTCAGAAATACAATAAAGTTCATAGGTTTTGATCTTGAAGAGTCTGGGCTTGTTGGAAGCTCGAGATATGTTTCACAGGGCATTCCCTCATATGAAAAAATTGCCGGCGTCATTAATTCAGAGATGATAGGATATTATTGTGATGCACCAAATTGCCAGCAAATACCGTCTGGATTTTGCACTCTTTTTCCCGCTGTTTGCGATAGCATTAACTCGCAGCAGGGCAAAGGCAATTTCCTTATGAATGTTGCCAATGTAAATTCTAATTCGCTTAGATATGCATTTGATAGCTGCGCAAAGCTATATGTGCCAGAGCTGAGAGTACTCTCGCTTTCAACACCAGGTAACGGAAGCTCAACACCTGATCTGCGCAGGAGCGACCATGCTCCGTTTTGGGATGCCGGATACAAAGCATTAATGCTTACCGATGGAGCGAACTTCAGGAATCCGAACTATCACACTGCAAATGATACTTATCAGACTATCAATTTTAAGTTTTTGACAGGTAACGTTAAAGCTATTATTGCAACTGTCGTAAGCCTTGCAGGCATTCAGCATAGTTCGTTTTCTGTAAGCGGATTTTTCAATCCTAATAAAATAAGTCAATCCTCTTCTGAAATTCCGGAACATTATAGCCTGGGACAAAACTATCCCAATCCGTTCAATCCCTCAACAAGTATAGACTTTTCACTTCCGGTTTCATCTTACTTGAAGCTTACGGTTTATGATATACTTGGCAGGGAAGTATCCGTTGTTGCTGAGGGAAATTTCATTGCGGGGAGTTACTCCGCAGATTATGACGCTTCAAAACTTCCCAGCGGAGTATATTTTTACACTCTGAAAACCGAAAAGTTTACCGAGACAAAGAAAATGCTGCTGGTAAAATAGCGATAGCTATTTTATCGTAGTCCATGAACCTTGGGAATACTGATAAAGTTACAGCATTATAATTTTTTGATTGTATAGAACTACAAAAGTCTTAAAGACCTTTGTAGTTTTTTTCTTGTACTTCGGGATTAAATCCACCCTTTAAGAATATTTTGGGGGATTCAGATAATCTGCAATTATATCCGTAAATTATTCATAAAATTTTTCTATATTTAGCGATCAATAATCCATAAAACTACTTGTCTAAGTACTTAAAAATACTTGTAATACAGCTATTTATCTTTGTTTCATTTTGTTATGGACAGAGCGATTCACTTGTAAAAACAGGCGATACTGTTCAGACCGGTGATGACCGCGATATTGAAATGCTGATAGAAAACCAAACACAGGATGAGGAGGATTCCAAGCTGCTGGATGTACTTCTGCAGCTGGAAGCAAATCCGGTTGACTTGAATACTGCAAGTTCTAATGAACTTCAAAAAATTCCCTATATCGATGCAGTACTTGCAACCAAGATACTTGAATACCGCCAGAGAAATAAGAAATTCTATTCTATTATAGAGCTGCGTTATGTTGAAGGAATGGATGACGATAATTATGACAAGATCAAAAAATTTGTGATTGTAAAGAATTCAACAGTAGATTTTGCAAAAGACGAGTATGGTGTCATTCAAAAACTAAAAGATAGCCGAAAAGGATTTTTCAGCAACTTAAACATCAATTTCAGAAGCCGTTTTTCTAATGACCTGCAGCCAAGCAAAGGCTACCTGGATACAACGTACCAGGGGCCAAGGCCTAAACTGTATAACCGGCTTGTGGCAAGCTATTCTGCAAAAGGATATGTATTCTCAGGAAGCCTTCTGATTGAAAAAGATGCGGGCGAAAAAAACTGGGCAGATCACGTAGGCGGTTTTGCTGAAATGAAATCACCATTAATTCTCAGCCAGCTTCTTTTGGGAGATTATACTCTTGAATTCGGGCAGGGAATCACTCTCTGGGGGTCATACTCATTTTCTAAGGGAAGCGATGCCGTATCGGGGATAAAGAAAAAGGGTGATGATATAGATTCATACAGTTCGGTGAATGAAGTGCAGTATTTCCGCGGTGTAGCC
>JAUQWT010000071.1 GCA_030835005.1 Ignavibacteria bacterium
CTTAAAAACACTACTGAAAACATACATTGAACCCGTTGCGCAGAAAGGTTATATTTGTGATTAACTAATTAAAAAACATGGAATTTAAGATAAATAAGTTAGACGACGTTAAACAGGAAGTTGAGTTTGAGATATCATATGCCGATCTTGCACCTTACTTCGAAAAATCGTACAAAAAGTATCAAAAGAAAGCAGAAATCCCCGGTTTCAGGAAGGGCAAAGCGCCAATATCCATGCTGAAACGCATGTATGGTGATATGATAGAACAGGGCTCACTTGAAGATGTTGCCAATGAAATGTACAGGAATTTCCTTGAGGAAAATCATATACACCCATTAAGTGAAGGCGCTTTGGTTGATATGGATTATGAGCCTAAACAGGTCTTTAAGTTTAAGGTAAAATATGAAGTAAAGCCCGAGATAAATTTGGCTGATTATAAGGGCATTGAAGTCAGTAAGACGATGACTAAGATCGATGACAAAATGATTGATGAAGAGATCAAATATCTGCAATCAAAGCATGTTACATATGAAAATGCTGAGAAGGCTGATGGAGATGAATTCACCATAACAATGGATGTTCAAAAACTTGATGATGCCGGAATTGATATTATAGGACAGAGAGATAAAGATGTAAAATTTTACCTGAATGACCCGCAGATCAATAAGGAGTTTAAAGAGCAGCTTGAAGGAATAACTCTCGGCGAAGAAAGAGTCCTTATACTCCCTGCACAGGAAGAGGGAAAAACCGAAAAGTATAAAGTATTCTGCAATAAGATAGATAAAGTCATTTTTCCTGAGCTAAATGAAGAATTCTTCAAGCATCTTTATAAGGATGAAGAAATTACTACAATTGAGAAATTCAGAGAAAAAGTAACATCTGAGATGGAGGGTATTTACAAGAACATATCCGAGCAGGAAGTACGTAACAACATTGTCAGCGAGCTTATTAAACTTAATGATATTACTGCCCCCGATGCTCTTGTTGAGAACATTCTAAATTCATATATTGAAGATGAAAAGAACCGGAACCCGAAACGTAGACTTCCCCCCGGTTTTGATGAAGAGGAATTCCGCAAAACCAAAAGAGTTGATGCGATCCTGCAGGTTAAATGGTATCTCATCAGGGACAAGATAATTGAGCTCGAGAAGATCGAAGTAACCTATAAAGATATTGAGCCAATTATTGAAGCAGATGCCAAAAAGTATAATCTGCCGGTTGATAAGATAAAAAGTGTTTATGAAAATAACCCTGATGTCAAATACAGGGTACTTGATGATAAGCTGATGAATTTTCTCATTGAAAATGCAAAAGTTAAGGAAGTTGAACGCAAGGATCTAAATAGTGAATCTGACACAGTTGATGAGTCGGAAGCAAAAGAAGAAAAACCAAAAAAATCTAAGAAGAAAAAAGAATAATTTTTTAATTTAATAAAGGAAATTAATGGATTACAATAAAATAATTTCAGGCAACAAAGCAGAGATTGAAAGAAATCTGAACATTTCAGCCCAGCTTGTACCAATGGTTGTTGAACAGACTGCCCGCGGTGAAAGAGGAATGGATATATATTCACGCCTGCTGAGAGAAAGAATTATATTTTTGGGTTTTCCTGTGGATGATCATACAGCAAGTCTTGTTATTGCACAACTTCTTTTCCTCGAGTCAGAGGATGCAGATAAAGATGTTATGCTATACATTAATTCTCCCGGAGGAAGCGTTTCAGCGGGGTTGGCTATTTACGATACAATGCAGTACATCAAGCCTAATGTATCAACCATTTGTACGGGTATGGCCGCTTCTATGGGCGCTGTATTGCTAACAGGCGGTGAAAAGGGCAAGCGGACTTCGCTTCCGCATTCAAAGATCATGATCCACCAGCCGCTTGGAGGAACACAGGGGCAGGCTACTGATATTGAAATATACACAAAAGAAATGATGAAAACACGCGACACAATTTACAATATACTTGTAAGGCATACCGGCAAAGATTTCGAAACAATAAAAAGAGATTGCGACAGGGATAATTTTATGTCTGCTGAAGAAGCTAAAGATTACGGTTTGATTGATAATAT
>JAUQWT010000427.1 GCA_030835005.1 Ignavibacteria bacterium
GGCTATACATCAAAAGGAACAATATTACTCCTTGATAGACCTGCGCTCAATGAAATCCTTACATCAAAACCCGAAAACATCGCATTCAATATCCCCGACGGCACTAATGGCAGCATGGTGCTTGAGCTAATCCGCTCAAAAGTTCTTGCGGATGATTTTACTTCTTCAGCGATCTCTGAAGGAGGAATTGTGACAAGAGTTAATTATACGCCGGGAGTTTACTACAGGGGCGTCATCAAAAATGACGGCTCTTCATGGGCAGCTGTAAGTATATTTCCTGGATATGTAATGGCGGTTATTGCTTCGGCTGAGGGTAACTTCAATCTAGGGCCTCTAAAAGGAAAAAATTCTTTTTATTCAGACTCATACATTTTTTGTAACGATAAAGATCTTTTGATAAAAAACAACTTTAAGTGTTTAACTCCGGACACTCCATATAGTCCGGAGAGTTTTAACGGCGGCGTGAATTTTCATTTAAGCGAAAGCGCTGCACAATATCCGATCAAAAAATATATTGAGTGTGACTATAAGATGTATCAGGACTTAGGAGCAGGGGTTATTTATGTTAATGATTTTGTTTCTGCAATGTATAATTCCATTATTGCTTTCTACCAGGCAGACCAGATAGGCACATTGCTGCAGGCGACGGTAATTTGGACCAATCCCGATATTTATGCAAACACGAACGATCCGTATGTAATGCTCAAAAGATTCGGCGGGAAGCTGAAAAATAATTATGACGGACACCTTGCACACCTGCTCAGTACCAGAACTAACACGGGAGGCGGGATAGCGTGGATAGATGTAATTTGTGCCCAGTACAGTTCCTCCGATTCATCAGGAAGATATGCCGTAAGCATTATAGATACTGCTCTTAAGACTTTTCCTGTTTATTCATGGGTTGTGAATAATATTGCACACGAAATGGGGCATAATGTGGGTTCAAGGCATACACATAGCTGCACATGGCCGGGCGGACCGATAGATACATGTTACACAGTTGAAGGCCCATGCTACAGCGGGCCGCCAAGACCTAGGCTTGGAACAATAATGAGCTACTGCCATGTAAACGGAGGAATTAATCTTGCACTTGGATTTGGTACATTGCCGGGTAATTTAGTGAGGGCGCGTTATAATGCAGCAAGCTGTCTTATCGGAATACAGCAGATCAGCTCAAATGTACCGGCAGATTTTTTGCTACATCAAAATTACCCCAATCCGTTCAATCCGGTTACAAATATCCGGTTCGAGGTTCCGGAAAAAACTTTTGTAAAACTTTCGGTATATGATACCCGCGGAATGCTGATAGAGGTGTTAATAAACGGTAGTGAACTGCCCTCAGGCGTTTATAATTTTGACTGGAATGCAGCCCGCTATCCCAGCGGTGTTTATTTCTATAAACTTGAGGCCGGGAATTATTCACTTTCGAAGAAAATGGTCTTGGTAAAGTAACTGACTCAAACAGGCAAGTAAACAGAACCGGCAACAGAGAATCAGAGATAGGTGGTGCTTTAGTGCATTATGGGTTGCCTGAATTATTACGCTCTGTCAAACAAATGCAGATATTTTTCCGCAGCAAATTACCAATAATCCCAAGCAGAAAATTGCTAATTATCTTGTCCCTTCGTAATTTTGTAAAATAAATGAATAATAATACCGGAGGCATCATGAGGCTCACAAAATTAATTTCGCTTTTTGTTCTGGTCTTTTTCCTTATTACAAGCTGTTCAACAATAGATAAGCTTAAGGAAAAAATAAGCTCTAACAAAGATAGCGGCGATACCAAAGAGGACACTAAAAAAGAGGAAACAAAAGAGGTTACCTCCAC
>JAUQWT010000428.1 GCA_030835005.1 Ignavibacteria bacterium
TCCCGATTGGCCGTCTATTAACGGAGTTCAGCCAATGAAATCTCTCACAATCAGGCTAATCGTCAAAAATAACAAAAAATATATCATTTTAATAATTATATTTATCGCTTATCTTTTTAAAATGCAATAATTAATAATTTAACTTTCTCTTTTTTGCATTTTTTGAGTTAAATCTTCCATTTATTGAAAGAAAATCCCCAAAATACCGCTATTGTTCTTCTTCCTTCCGGTGCTTTTGGCGGCGCTGAAAGAAGGTTTCTCAATTTGTTTCTGTTTTTCAACCGTACCACGCCAGGCGCCTTTACCTTAATAATTAATTCTCAGATGTTTGAGTACCTGCAAAGGATTATGCCCGTAGCCTTTGAGTTTGAAAACCATATAGAAGTTATTGGCGGAAACGTGCAATTGACGCGACCTTCTGGCAACAATGCTGACCCCCGGTATTACAAAGATATTATCCCCGATCCGCTAAAGGTTGACTCCAACGCATCCTATTTAAGAAAGATCTATTGGTATTTCAAAAATAAGCGAAAGCAAAAAAAACTATTCGTTGAAATTGAAGAGATCCGGCAAAAGCGAAACATAAAAGTATTAATAGGTGTGTTTGCAGGTGTTCTCCCGCTTATGTTTTATATGAACAAGAGGTTAAACGGGCCTGCTGTTATTTTTTCCAATATGGATAGCTGGTTTAGCGATGTTCATGCAGATATAAAAAAGCTATGGTACAGAAAGTATTATTCCTTTAATTACGCAATGGAGCATTCGGATATTGTTGACTTTCTCAGTCCCTATATTGCCGAAGGAGTCAAAAAACGTAATGTTAACATTCCCCCCGAAAGAATTGCAATTGCTCCGTGTTCATTTGCCGATTACTCAAAATGCAAGCCGGGTAATAAAGAAAATATTGAGATCGCTTTCAGCGCCCGAATGGAGCCTGACAAAAATCCGATGCTGTATTTGCAGGCAGCAAAAGAAATTCTGAGAAAGCGCTCCGATGTAACGTTTCATATCATGGGAGAAGGCAGCCTGGTAAAAGAAGTAAATGATTTTATTAAGCAGAATGAACTTTCTGAAAATATCCGTTTCAGATTTCATCCGCATCCACCGGATGTTTTGGCTGACACTTTGATTTTCGTTTCTCTCCAGACCGGGACAAATTATCCCTCTCAAAGTATACTCGAAGCTATGGCATGCGGCAACGCAATAATCGCAAGCAGCACAGGCGATACCGATCTTTTTATTAACAGCGCAAACGGTTTATTGGTTAAGCTGGAGCTAAATGATATAGTTAATGCAATTACTGCACTGATAAGCGATCGGGAACGTGCAAAAAAAATGGGAGAAGCCGCAAGAATCTTTGCCATGCAGAACCATACAATAGAAAAGGCGGCAGATTATTATATCAGACTCATTGAAAAGGCTGGAGAGAAATGACGGCTAACGAAAAGACCGGCGTAATAATTGTTATGCATAAGCAAAAGCATAACCTTGAAAGATTATACGATTCCCTTTCAAAACAAACATTTAGAGATTTTACTGTATATTTTGTTGATAATAACAGAGATAATGAAGATGCTGAATTCTCAAAAGAGCTTAACAAGAGATTCGGAATCGATATTGTTTATATGAAAACTGGACATAATTCGGGCTTTGCAGGCGGGAACAATCTTGGTGCCAATAGGGCAATCAAAGATGGTTGTTCCTATGTCTTTTTTCTGAATAATGATACTTTGTTGGAAAAGAGTTGTGTTGAAAACCTGCATAGGGCTTTAAGGCAGAATAGTGATCTTGATGCCGCCGCTCCGCTAATTCTGTACGGGGATGATAAAAAAGGTATTGGCGATACAATACAGGAATTCGGAGCTTCCTGTGATTTCAAAAGATATAAGATCAGTAAGAGTTTCGAGAAACTCAGCTTGAAAGAAAATGATTCCAAAATTCCCGCCGTTATGGCATCAGACCTGCTCGGCGGAGCCGCTGTTTTCATAAAAACAACGGCATTAAAGAAAGCCGGAATGTGGGAAGAAAGTTACTTTGCATATGGAGATGAAATAGACCTGTTCAAAAGATTAAAGGAAGCCGGCTGCAAATCTGCTGCAATTAAAGACGCAAAATTATGGCATTATCATGTATGGTCAAGATCGAACAAAAAAGGATATTATTTTGAATACTACTTAATTGAAAGAAATAAATTTTTATATTACCGGAAATTCCGGATGTATTTTCAAATGTTACTCTCTTTATCAGAAGACCTGCTGAAATTCCCGTGGAGGCTTATGTGGTTCATAAAGGTATGCGGCTTTAAGCTTGGGTTTTATTATCTTAAAGGCATGCTGGACGGACTTATGAACAAAAAGGGGAAACCGGAATTTATCGTTTAACAATATAACCTGAACAAATATATTCCCTTCCCGGGAGGGGTGGATTTCGCAAAGCGAAAGGCGGGATGGGTAAATAATTTTAAAGTCCCATTTAAATAATTCTTTTGTGCTTTGCAGAGTTTCCCGCCAGCCGAGAAGGGCTCTGTAAACAAATAAAACAATCTTTCCTGTGAAAATCAAAAGAGGATTTTGGGATAAGACAAATAAATTTGACAAACACGAAAAAACCATTTCTATTTCCGAAGCTTTTCAAAGTTGAAGGCTTTAAGCTCAACGATGAACCGCTTTCAAAAACGCAGCTTACGGCATTTATTCTTTGCGTTCTTGCAACCATTGTAATTAAATCCCTGGTGGTTGATCACAACATGATCGATCACGGCGAGGGCGCAACCCGTACATGGAATGCGCTCTGGTGGGCACAAAATCCTTTCTTTGTTGAACCTCTTTCGGGAAATCCCGGCTGGTTTTACCTGATAGGCCCGCTCATACAGCTGAGTGGGAATATTTACTTCATGCCGATTTTTACAATGATCCTTGCTATGACGCTGGGAGGAATTTATCTTTTTAAGATCACTTTGCTTTTTTCAAACTACCGAGGCGCACTTCTTGCCTTTTTTATTTATACCCTGCACCCCGTGCTTTTCAGGCTGAACTTTACTCCTCTGCCGCAGCAATTTTACCTGGCAGCCATCTGTATTATGATATTTTACTTCATCAAAGCCGTTACCTCCGATAGTGATAAATTGAGCATGAAGTATTTTATTTTTGCGGGAGTATTTTCTTTCCTCTCGCTTACATTCCGCCCGGAAGGGCTCTTTACATTGCTTAGTTTCTGCGGACTTGCCTTTGTCTCGAGAAGGCGCGGTTCTTACGTTTTTATCCTGCTAACAATTCTTTTCCAGCTGATTTGGATGGCTGTAAGCTATCAGATCCACGGGTCATTCTTTGCAACTTTCAAAGCAGTAAGAGATTATGACTTCCTGGTGGGAGCAAATATTGCTGATGCAAGCTGGAGCGTCAGGGCGCGCGGTTTCTTCCTGCCTTACTATTTCATTGTGGTTGGTACAACTTTCATACTCCTTTACTTTTTTGTCAAAGGAGCAATCATAACTTATAAACGGGTGCCGTTCTTTATTTTCTTAACGCTTTTCTTCCCAATTTTCTTCCCTGCGTTTGTTAATGGACTCCAGGAAACAATGTCAAGCGCATACGATACAACCCGGTATTTTTATTTAACCTTTTATTTTTGTTCTGTTTTTACAGCGATCGGGCTTGAAGAGTTCATAAAGCGCTTTAAGATAGTAATGCTGCAAAACGTAACTGCGGCGGTGATTATTTTAACAGCTATACCGCTATCATACATAAAAGATCTTGTGCCGCATAAATTCAACAAACTTTTTCCTAAAGTCATACAGTTCATTGCAACCTCTGAAGATCCAGATGACGCCAGGCAGATGATAAAATTCATTGACGAAAATATTGCTGCGTACCCCGCACTAATATTCGATAGCGACGGAAGTGATTCAAGTATTCTATCTGTCCCCTTTAGATCAAAACTTGCCCCTTTTGAAAAAGTAATGATCTCCGGGTATAATATTCCATTAGAGCGGGATAGCCTGAAGACAGCAGTAAAGTTATTTATGAAAAAGAACCCCCGCGGAATTATCATGTTCAAAAAAGAACCAACGCTGTTCAATGTAGTGTTTACGGAACTTACAGCCCCCAGGCAATACATTCGCGGCGGCATGGTTAAAGCCGGTGAAACGGCCAAATGGATAATTTATACATACGAACCAACCGAAGAAGATTACTAAATTCTTTTCTAACAGAAATTTTGAAAACGCTCATTATCAGTTCGAATCTTTGGGAAACTGTTGATAATCTCAGCGGTGCCCTTTTCACGGGAGAAAGAATCTCCTTTGCAGATAAAACCGCTTTTGCCAAAATGCTTACTACAAGACACAAGATGCCGGGTCGATATGCAAATATGTTTGCCCTTACCAAAAGCGAGTTAAGCCGAAAAACAAAGCTCTTCACGGGTGAGCCTGTTACATCCAATGTAT
>JAUQWT010000429.1 GCA_030835005.1 Ignavibacteria bacterium
GTAAATGGCTGTGAAATTGTCTGGGCGCACTCAATTGGAAGAGCATTATCATCGTATGCAAGTTTTCTCAAGGCTGATGAAATGAACTTTTCGCGGTTGACGCTGTATATTGCCTTCAGGATATCCTCGTTTTTTATTCCCTTTGCCCAAAGGTGTTCTACCAGTTTTCTTTTTTCTTCTTCAACCAAAAGCATTGATAGATCTACCCCGCTATTCTTCTTCCATTTCTTCGAAAATTTCTTTCACTTCTTCTTTGACATCAGAAGATTCAAGCTCTTTTTGAAGTTCGCGTTTTAGTTCATCCAGCCCCGAGAGAAATCTAAGCTTGCCGTCTTCTGCAATGGATATATCTCCGGTTTCCTCAGAAAGGATAATCACAATTGCATTGACGTCTTCTGATGCACCGAGTCCTGCCCTGTGGCGGGTACCCAGTTTTCTTGTTCCTGATCTCTCTGTAGAAGAGAGCGGCAATATACATCTTGCAGCATCGATCGTATTGTTGTTTATTATCACCGCACCATCATGCAGTGGTGAGCGGTTATTGAAAATAGAAATAAGCAGTTCTTTGCTTACTTTGGCCTGCAGTGGCTCTCCTGTTTCTACGAACGAAGTAAGCCTATCACCCTTGGAGACAACGATCAAAGCGCCCTGCTTGCGGTCTTTGAGCTCTTTTACTGCGTCTGTTATTTCATTAATAGTCTCGCTTGCATTGATCTTAAGGAAATACCTGGCAATCCTTGTCCTTCCGATAACAAGCAGGAGTCTCCGGATTTCAGGCTGAAACAATATTATGAAAGCAATTACCCAGATATCCGTTAAACGGCTGAATATCCAGCCAAGTGATTTCATGTTAAAAGTCTGGGCAATTAAAGAGGCAATAATGATAAGGGTCAGTCCGAGAAAAATCTGGGAGGCAATGGTTCCCCGCATAACAAGATAAAGCTTATAGAAGATATAAGTAACAATGATAATATCAATTATATCTATTAAGCTGACCGAAATAAACCCAACTTTAAAAAGCTCCATTGTACCAGTTATCCGGAAGTTTATTAATTGATAAATTTAACGATTTGTGTTTGTACTTAATAGCTAAAAATGATTGAAACTTGCAGACTAAATACTTCAGCAAAATCTAACGGATGTGCACAATTCATTTTTCTTTTAAAACAGTGTTTGAAAGGGTAAACAATGGATTCTTTAAGCCCGTAAAAAGTATCAATGCAAGAACGGTTACAAATGGAATAATCGGGATCCAGTTCCGCATTTCCTCTATCCTTATGCCAAGCCTTAGTGCAGCCATTATGAAATAAGGAATAAAGAAAAGAAATACTGCAAGATATTCCGTTCTTAACTTTTTCCACAGGCCAGTTACCAGAACCATTAAGGCAGCCAGATGCAATCCACCGAAGTTGAGGAAGATATCTCTCAGCAAGATACCTTTGCTCAGGTCTGTAACCGCCTTAACAGCCAGATCCGGTATAAACACAACAAAGCCGTCATCCTTTTCCGGGGGGAAGTATGGATAGATGACCTTCATGGCTATAAAGCATGCAATAAATACACCAGAAAGCCCTATGGCATACATCAATGTCTGCTTTGTGAAAAGTGTTTTGTAGTTGAAGAGCACAAATGCCAGTATAATAAATCCCGATGAATAGTGATTCAAAGTACTGAAAAATAAAGTTACAAGCAGCCAATTATTTTTCCCGGTTATTATAAAATAAAAGCCTGCAGTCATGAAAAGCATTATTGCGTTATCAACAAAAAAGAAGATCCTGTTCATCAGGATGAAATTCCAAAGCATGGGATAAAGTATAAAAAGTGCAGCGGCACTGTTTATTGTTCTGTTACTGAAATAAACATTTAAGACTGCCCGGAAAAACAACAAAGTGAAATAAGTAATTATGACTATTATCAGAATAAATAATGCACGATCTGAAAGAGGAAGGATCAGCGACATCGCTTTAAAAATATACGGGATAAGTACCCTGTATTGAATAGAGCGGATCGCCTCACCGCTTAAAACTTTATAAATGCTGCAATAATCAAAATTATAAAAGTCATGCAGGTTAATCACAATGAGGTTAAATAACATACAGAATACCAGTGAAGCAAGAAGATAGGATATATGTAAAATAACAGAAGGAGAGTTTTCGTTTGGGAATTTTCTGCTAAGTATCTTTAGAATTTTAGAATCCAATTAGCTATATGATAAAATAGAGTGCAATTCATTTCAAAAATTTCATAAAATTATTATAATACAACAATTTATTCAAGTCATATAGCTTCTTGAAGATAACTTATAATTTTGGCATTATTTTTGAAAAGTTTAATTATAAATTTGTAATGTACTATTTGTGGCACGAATACATATACCAATCAATTTTTCTTGAGATAAAGCATTCTGTTTCTGCAGATTTCTCTATATAACCAATTCGTGGCACGAGTATTAAAACAGCCAAAAAAAATTAGAAAATATGCCATCAAAAGAAATCAAACGCTGCCCATGGTGCGGTGAGGATCCGTTATATGTTAAATATCATGATGAAGAATGGGGTGTCCCGGTTCATGATGATCAAAAACTCTTTGAGTTCCTGATACTGGAAGGATTCCAGGCGGGCTTAAGCTGGAGGACAATTCTGTACAAGCGTGAAAATTTCCGGAAGGCTTTTGACGGGTTTAATGCCGAAAAGATAGCGCGGTATAATGATAAGAAGATCGCTTCACTTCTTGAGGATGCCGGAATTATCAGGAATAGACTTAAGGTAAATGCCGCTGTTACTAACGCAAAAGCATTCCTGAATATACAGGACAAGTATGGTTCATTTGATAAGTATCTTTGGCAATTTACAGAAGGGAGAACAATTAAGAACGCAAGGAAGTCACTTAAAGATCTGCCGGCAAGGACAAAAGAATCAGATGCTATGAGCAAAACTCTTTTAAAAGACGGATTCAAATTTGTTGGTTCAACAATTTGCTATGCAAATATGCAGGCTATCGGAATGGTGAATGATCATTTGATTGATTGCCACAGGTACAAAATGGTTGGAAAATGTAAGTAGAACACTGAGGAAAAAAAGAAATTTGCTCCAAAGAATTCACATAGAACATTATAATCATATAAAACAGCCTGTAATCATTTAAAAATGAGTTTTCTGAATTCACATAACCGGTTTTGCCTCCTTGCGTTTTCAGAAAACTTCATTTATATTTAAACTTCTGGAAAATCATAAAGATGAAATTACCTGTTTCCGGGATAAAATACCGGAAAATACCCACCCTTGCAGAAAACCCATTTAATTTTCAGGTTACATAGATCTATTTTAAGCAATTG
>JAUQWT010000072.1 GCA_030835005.1 Ignavibacteria bacterium
GGAGAAATGACTGAAGCAGAAGTATCAAAGAAGGAATTGCTGAAGAAAGGGGTTAACGAAAAACACATCATTATAGAAAACAAATCTAACTCTACTTTGGAGCAGATCTTGTATTTGAATAATAATCTTTACAGGAAGAACAACTGGAAAGAGATCGTAGTAATAAGTGACAACTTTCACTTACTGAGGACTAAACAGATCTGCAAGTTTTTCGGTATAAATGCTTATACAGTTGCTTCAGATACTCCTTTATCAACTGAGTCTTCGTTTAATTTCTGCATTAAAGAAAGTTTTGCTGTAATTTTGTTCTGGCTATTTGGAATAGGATAAATTATCTTTGTATTATGGCTTTAACTAGAAGAGTACTCAGGGAAAGATCACTTCAGGTTCTTTATGCATATGAGCTGACCAAAGACCCCATTGAACAGATAAAGCTGCAGCAGCTTGCAGACATTGAAAAAAAAGATGACAGAAAATTTTGCGAAGACCTGATCAGGATCACAATTGAAAATAATGATAAGTTTGAAGTGATCATTAAAAACACTGTTGATAACTGGGATATGGAAAGAATTGCTCTTATTGATTCAATCATTATAAAAATGTGCCTTACCGAATTTTTTCACTTCGAAGATATTCCGCCTAAAGTATCAATAAATGAATCTATTGATATTGCAAAGGATTTCAGCACCCGCAATTCCGGTAAATTCGTAAATGGAGTACTTGATGCAATCCTTGAAAAGCTTGATAAAGATAAGCTGATCACAAAAAAAGGCAAGGGTCTCATCGGCGGAAGAAAACATGCTGTAACATGATATAAACCTCACCGGGCTCAATAAAACAAGATCATTTCAATCAATGAAAAAACCTTCATCCAGAGGCAAGTGGTTTACTAAAGATGTTTTCAACTGGTCACTTTTTGATTTTGCGAATTCTACATTTGCAACAATAGTTGTGGCCTTCGTTTTTGCTATTTACTTCAAAAAAGTAGTAGCTCAAAATGCACCCGCAGCAGATCTTTACTGGTCAACAGCAATTAATATTTCAATGCTGCTTGTTGCTTTCTTAAGTCCAGTGCTTGGGGCAGCCAGCGATCATTACGGAAACAAGAAGAAGTACCTCATATTCTTTACATTCTTATGCATTGCCTCAACATCACTGCTTTATTTCATAACTGAAGGAATGGTGCTTTGGGGAATGATACTCTTTATTCTGGCAAACATCGGTTTTCAGGCAGGACTGGGATTCTATGATGCTTTTATCAAAGAAATTGCAGAGTACAGGAATTATAATAAAGTTTCTTCCCTGGGGTATGCCGTTGGTTACATTGGCTCTCTTGTATCTTTAGTTACAGTAATAATTCTGCAGAATGAACCAAGAATGACCTTCCTTGCTTGCGCTGTTATGTTTTTTATTTTTTCACTGCCTATGTTCCTCCTTGTAAAAGAAAAACCCGTTGATCAGACTGGTGGAATTTTTTCAACAAACTTTTTTGCAACAGGGATGAAACGGACCCTTGACACTCTGAAGCACATCAATAGTTATAAGAACATTAGATTGTATTTGATATCATATTTCCTTTACATTGACGGGGTAAATACGATAATTTTCTTTTCTGCCAATTATGCTCAAACTACACTGCATTTTGAGATTCCCGATTTGATATTGTTCTTCATTATTGTACAGGTAACAGCATTAGGGGGTTCGTTTTTATTCGGATGGTTTGCAGACAAAATCGGCACGAAGAAAACCTTATTGTTCATCATCATTAGCTGGGCAGTAATAACACTTATGGTATTTTTTGCAGATACAAAGATGATCTTTCTGATAATTGGTGCTTTTGCAGGAACGTTTCTTGGTTCATCTCAGGCACTTTCCCGCAGTTTCATGGGAAGCATTACCCCTGATGAGAAAAAGACCGAGTTTTTCGGGTTTTATAGCCTGTTTGAAAAGACGTCAACGATTTTGGGGCCGCTGACATTCGGTTTGGTATCATGGTTGACCGGCAACCAGCGGTTCGCCATCATATCTATTCTGGTTTTTTTTGTTGCCGGATACTTCGTCTTCCGCAAAGTTAAAGAAGAAACAAAAGCCCCGTCATTTCCTGAGAAACAACTGGGCTAATTTCATAATTTGATATTTGTTTACTTTCTGCCGATGAAAAATGTTGCACCAACATAAAATTGCAGGTACATCATAGTTCTATCTTTTGTCAGATTTGGACTCAGCCCGGAATCTTCTTTATCGTTTATTTCCAGTTTATTGAGTTCGAATGTCTTCTTTGAATCTTTTAAAAGCAGGTTGGGCAGTTTATATTTTACTCCTATTGCGATTCCAAATGCTTTTGTTAATCTGCCATTCACCCCGCCGCCTAAACCTAATCCAAGTCTGGCCGCCTGTTTATACGTATAAGAAACTTCAACACCGGTTGAGTTTGGGGTTTGCCTGTAAGTACCAAAAAGCATATTCAGGCCGATATCGAAATTTGCATAAGGTGTCCATGTTGACTTGTTAACAAATGCGTATTCAAAGCCAACAGCCGCAGAAAAATTATGGAGCCACATTTTGGATTTCCCCGGCGTTGAGCTGATGGTATCCGGCCAAACTGGCAGAAAATTTGCTTTTATGTAGGCTGTACTGTTATCGCTGTTCATAAAAAGATCATACCCCAACATAATGTACGGACGCAGCCTGCCTTTCTTTTCAGTATTCAATTTCATATAGATCTGTGTGCCAAAGCCCATTTTAACACCGTAATTCTTGAATGTAAATTGCTCGCCCACTTCTCCAGACATGTTTGGAAGCGGTTGAGAATATGAAAAATTCCACTCAATCATAAATGCAGCAGGTCTTTTGAGTTTATTTGTAACAGTTTTTTTCTGTGAAAGTAGAGATGACGAAACAAAGAATGAAACTAAAAGTAAAAAGACAGTAAATGTTCTTATTCTCATCTTATTTCTCCTCTTGAAGGTTAGTTCTTTTACTGTGTTCTAATACTACGAATTTACATGAAATTTCAAATAAAAACAACTTTCAAACCACTATAAAACACTATAATAAAAAACCCCGAATTCACGGGGTTTTAGGAAAGTGAAAGAAATGAAGTGAAATGAAAATACTTTATGCTAGACTACTTAACTAAAATCAGTTTCTTAACGGCACTCCACGTTGAATTGTTATTGCCTACTGTTAGTTTATAGATATACACGCCGCTTGGCAAGCCTGAAGCGTTGTAGTTCATTTTATACTGCCCTGCTGTTACATTCTCATTTAAGATTACAGCTATTTCTCTTCCCAGAATATCATAGACCACCATCCTGGCAAATCCGGTTTGTGCTACATCAAAACTTATAGTTGTAGAAGGATTGAACGGATTTGGATAGTTCTGCTTTAGGTCAAATGAATTCGGAATAGTATTGCTTATAGGCTGGATTCCAATCGGAAGCGCTTTATAGTCAATTGTATCCGGCCTGAAGTTGGTCCAGCCATTTGCCCATGTCCCGTTCTGGTCAAACGCACCTCTGTAAGTTGTTGGAGTAAAGAAAGGATCATTTAGACCCGGAAAAGTAAAATTGGCCCCGCTAAGTGCGGGTGAACTTGCCCCGGGAGTGAAATAGGAGGGGCTGTAATTTCCTGTATATACGCCACCGTACGGATTTGTTAACTGTGATCCGGATGCAGCAGCAAAAACTGTATTATTTGCATTGGTATATGCTAACGCATCAAATCCGCAGCCCGCATTTGTTGAGGCCCCAAGTGTATAACAACCTGCAAGTACATTGGCCTTAACTCTTGCAGAGTCATTCTGCATTGCGCACGTTAAGCCTGTTCCGTCATAGAATAGTCCGGTAGGCCATCCCATAATGACAGAATTAGTAACACTTATAAGAGAGTTCCTTCTCAAATGCCCGGCTCTGGTGTAATTAGGATTAACCAATGAAGTATCATATTGTTTTGGACCTATTGATGTAACATTTGAGAATAATGGGGCAGTTCTTGGAGTATTGTAGTTTGGGCCGTTATTGTTATCCGATTCAAAACATGTAGATCCGCTTACATCTGCAATACTGGGTTTTCTGACTCCCAGTAAGAACTGAAGCTTGCCTCTGTAGCCGAAATCCGTATCAAATTCATCATCAACCGGGAAGTATGATATTAGATACTTGCAATTAACAGTCCCGCCAAACCACTCAAAGGAGTCGTCACCGTTATATGCAACCATAACATATTCTATGGTTGTTGCAGAACCAACGCCGCCCATTGTAAGTCCGTTAATTTCGTTATTGGGCGAAAGTGCGATGCCTGAATACTCTATTCTTACATAGCGGAAAGTACCTGAATTGTCATTATCATTCTGTCCGCCATAATATACAGATGGTGATATACCTTCGATTGCAGCGGTATCTGAACCGGATGTAGTGTTTATTCTTGCTCTACCAAGAATCACTATTCCACCCCAATCCCCAGCACTTCTTGAGCCAACAGGCTGTGCGCTGGTGAATATTACCGGGGCTCCGGCCGAACCGTTTGCATTAATCGTGCCGCCTCTTTCTACAACAAGGGTTCCTTTAGAATTTTTGTCTCCAAATATTTGCGTTCCCGCGGGAATGTTTAGTGTTCCGCCGGATTTCACAAACACTGTTCCGAGCATTAAATATCTTTTTGTATTCAACAGAGATAGATTTGAAGTAATATTACCCTGCAATGTATCAGTCCATGTATTTGAAAGTACTGATGAACTGAGTATGATCAATGATATAAAAGCTAACAGAAAATTTCTTAACATTTTTAACCCTTTCATGAATTCGTTTTGTGTTTTTTGATTGTTTAATAAACAAATTTAAGTTTTAAGTGTTAGTAGTGTGATAAGGAATTGTTAATGTATTGTGAATATATTAAGCAGGTAAACAAAAAATCCCGTCATAATGACGGGATTTAACAAAACATCTTAACAAGATTTTAATATTTGAACGTGAGGCTTAATGAGAGTCCCATTCCTGCATTGATCTTCTTGAACATTTCTTCTTTACCTTCTACGATCTGTGTATATAAATAGTCCTGTGCTAAAATATCCTTGACCATCATTTTCACCTCAAAATTCTTGTAGAGTCTTTGTATCACTGAAAGATCAACAACATCTCTTCCGTTTTCTTCAATATCAGAAAGGCCCTCAAGCCCTACTTCTGAAATTCTCTTTCCAAAACGGTTATATGAAAGATTTACGCTTGTGCCAAGATCTGAATTATCATAATACAGTCCCATATTGATCGTGTACGGAGATTGCCCCTGAAGCCTTCTTTCAAGGTTAGTTGCAGTTGTTCCAATACCCGAAAGATCCACCCTGGAATTTATTATAGAAATATTTGTATTGATCGAAAAATACTTAAAAGGTTTACCTATGAATCCGAGGTTTTTCCTGGCTTCAAGTTCTATTCCATAGTTATTTGCTCCGCCTTTTGCGTTTTGGAATGTTTTGATCCTGTTATCTCCGCCTGAGTTTGGAACAAACACTTCTTCAATCGGCGAATCGAATTTCTTATAGAAGAGACTTAACGAGAGTATTTCACCCGCCTGCGGGTAATATTCAAATCTAAGGTCATAATTCCTTATTAGATTGCGCTCTATTTCCGGATTACCGATTGTGAAGATCTGCTCCGCAAAATCATAAAAACTAAAAGGAGCAATTTCTCTGAACTCCGGCCTTGATATTGACTGATAATATCCTCCGCGGATATTTATGCTGGGGCTTAATGCATAAGTAAGATTTAACGAAGGCAGAATATCGTTTTTATTAACATTTCTCTGAATGGGGTCACCAATCTGATCAAAAGAACTGAGCTTGCTAAGATTTGATTCAAGCCTTGCACCGATCACGGTTCTTAATTTGCCGATTGGTATATCAAACATCAGGTATCCGGCTGCAATATCATCGCTTGCAGTATATGCGTCTGATTGCCTGGTTAGCTCATAGTACAATATCTTATTTGTATCTATGTTTTCCGGCCTGAATAAGGAATCAGGCGACTCGTAAAATATTTGGAAATTATTGGCATCAACAAGTTTAGGTGCAAACAATCTTGCATTAAAATCCCGGGTGCTTTTATTATAGAACACACCCAATTTTGATTTGACTTCAACCGTCTTGACCGGTTTGAAAGAGAATTCAAAATTAGCCTCTAACGAACGGTTAATGTCATTCAGTTTTGAAAAGAACCTGCCGCCGCCAAGTGAATTCGGCTCACCCGTGCTTAAAGAAGCATAGAACCTGTCATTTGTGTTGATTTCCCTTTGGTATCTTAATGTCTTGTAGTCGGGTTCATCTCTTTTTGCTTCTGAATAAGCGCCACGCCATGTTATGCGCAGTTTCCCAAGACTCCTGATAAAATGTTCCCCTGAAAACTGGGAAGAAAGCATATCTCTTTGAACAAACTTTGTGGAGTATAATCTCCTCTCTTGCGTCTGCGGATTACTGAATCCTTCATTATAGTCGGTTTCGTCCTCTGAATTAAACACATAGGTGTTCTTGAAACTGAATTTGTTATTATCACCAGCCCGAAAACTCAAATTTACCAATCCGCCCCACATTACGGCATATTCAGATTGAATCCCCGAATATTTAGATTCAAGCAGTGCATCGGATTGAAAATTCTGTCTTTCAATCGATCGTGAACTGAAATTATTACTGTAAGTATATGCGCCAAAAAAACCAAGATTGTTCGTCTTGCCTATTCTGAAATTATTGCCAAGTGAAAACTGGAATCCCCCATTTACCGGGGCTTTTGATCCTTCCTGTTTCCAGTTATTCGCAAAAGACTGGCTAAAGCTTTTTACTTCCTGTACGTTGTAATTAGACGACAATACAGTGTTCTCCGGAATAATCGCAGGTAATTTCCTTGAACCATTGTCTTTTCCTGAGTTAAAAAACAATATTTTTGATTCGCCGGCATTATAGCTTAAGAAATTATCTCCGGTTGTAATGCTGTTGTAAGAACTGGTCATGCTTAGATTAAGCGAAAGCTGTTCAGGAAAGTCCTTTGTGGTTACCTGTACTAAACCGCCGGAAAAATTACCAACGAGGTCAGGAGTATAGGATTTTGAAATAACTATTTTATCCAGAAGACTTGATGGAAACAGGTCAAACGAGAAAGCTTTCTTATCCGGATCGGTACTTGGAAGCACAACTCCGTTTAATGTTGTAGAACTGTATCTTTCGTTTGTACCCCTGACAAACACAAATTTATTATCTACAATAGAAACGCCTACTATTCTTTTCAACACATCAGAGCTTGTTGCATCACCTGTTCTCTTTATCTGCTGGCTTGAAATACCGTCCTGAATGTTATCCGCCTTTTGCTGTTTTAGGAGAAGGGCAGCATCATTGCTTTGTATCCTTTGAGCTTCCACAGTTACAGTGTCAGTTAAAGTACCCTCCGGCTGCAGAACGAAATCTACATTCAGTACTTCACCTGATTTCAAACTCACTTTCACATTTTGTGAAACATATCCAATGTATGATGCCTTGATATCCAGATCTCCGGAATTGACTCCATCAAGCTCGAATTTTCCGTCTAGATCCGATGCAGTTCCTTTGTTGAGCTTTTCGATCTTCAAAACAGCATCCGGCAATACACTTCCGTTTGAACCATCAAGTACTTTGCCTGTTATTTTTCCGTTTTGAGAAAACGCTGATGAAGCAGAGAGGAGCATGATTAGAATCAGTAGTATAATTTTGCTTTTCATGTTATTATTAATCTTTCAGTTTCCTTTGATTGTACAAAGATTGCTAAAAAAGATTAATCCGGTATGAGGGATTTGTTTGTGCAGTATTAAGAAGATTATCGGAAAACGAATGTATTTTAGCAGGTCTTAATGTTTAATTAACAATAACATGGCCAGGCCTAACAATCACAACCCGGTTTTCTTAACACAAAAGGCGGGTCTGTTATCCGCCTTTTGTAAACTTCTGCTGCAAACAATATTTATTTAAACTACTTTGCTCAGATCTGAATCTTTATATTTCCCGTCTTTGAAATAATTAAGGATCTTTTTGAAATCCTTCGCATTAAAATACCCGGGTATATTCTTCATTTTATATGAATCATATTTGAATTCAATCAGCTTACCGTCCGGTTCCAGAAAAACTGTTGTAGGGAATCCGGTCGCTTCAAAATATGCAGCCAGGCTTTCACCTGTATAGTTCTTTCCGTTATATGTTATGCTGCCTGAACTTTCTGCATCAAGCTTGACAAAAATAAAATAGTCCTCAACTATTTTCCTGATATCTGAATTACCATATACTTCGGCGTCCATTTTTTTGCACCATCCGCACCAATCAGTATATACATCCACAATTATCATCTTGTCTTCACTCTTTGCCTTTGCAAGCGCATCATTAAAGCTTAATTGTGAATATGATGTTACAGAAATAGCAACAAAGAAAACTGTTAATAGCCCTGTTTTGATCCTCAATTTATTTTGATCCTTTCCAAAAACCAATTCAGATATTTAAACGAAAGATGAAATCTCAAAGTTCCATTTTTTTAGCTCAGAAAACCAGATTTCATGATCTCATCAAAGACTCTTTCAACACTAAGATTTTTCATACACTTATGTTGATTTGGGCAATCTCTAATTCTGGTCAGGTTGCATCCAAGGCAGCTTAACTCTTCGTTTCTTATTATCAACGAATTCTTGCTCAGCGGCCCCTGAAGCAAAGAACTTGTTGGACCGAAAATAGCTGCAACATTTACTCCCAGTACCCAGGCAATATGCATTGGGCCGGTATCATTGGTAATGAACAATTTGCATTTTTTGGCAAGCGCTCCCATGTATTTAACATCTGCCTCGGGTATTAAAAATGCACTATCTCCGATTTCATTTTTTATTCTCTCAGCAAGCGTTCTTTCTTCTCCGTAACCCCAGAACAAAAGTATTTTTTTATTTTCCGAACTAAGCATCTTCCCCAGTTCTGCAAACTTTTCTTGGGGCCACACTTTTGTTGGCCATGTTCCACTAGGATTAACCCCGATAACCGGTGAATCACTCAAATTATTCCGTTTAAAAAAAACGTCTGCAAATTCGGCATGCACGGTATTTAAATAGAAGGCGGGTTTATCTGTGATTATTTCCAGACCAAGCGCTCTAAGGCTATCAAGATTGAATTCTATATTATGCACTACGCTTCCACGGGGTTTAACTTTGATGTTGTACGCAAGTGCTCTCCATTTAAACCTGTAGCCAACCCGGTACTTGGCATCGCTGTTAAACACTATTATGGCAGTTCTTGGGTTTCCAAAGAGATCTATGATAAGGTCATATTTCTGCTTATGGATATTCCTGATCAGGCATAAGGAACTATCACCGCCGCCGGAATTAATATTGAACGTCAATACCCGGTCAAGAAACGGATTACCCCTCAGCACTTCTGCGCAATATGAGCGCGTTAAGAAATTAATTTGTGCCCCGGGAAAATTGTGCCTTAGATTTTCTATAACGGGAGTTGCAAGGAGAACATCTCCAATGGCCTGAGGTTTTATTATTAATATCTTATGTACGTTATTTTTATCGAAGTTCAAAGATCACACATGCTCCAGAATTATGAAATTATTCTCTCTCGGCTCTGCAATGTTACCGGCGGCATAAAGCTCTTTATCTTTGAACTCACAAAGATCGTACAATACACACTTGCAGCAAAGAGGATTTTTAGCCCTGCAAATCTTCCTCCCAAATCTGATGAGCAGTGTGTGAAGCAGAAACTTCTTCCCTTTTGGTATCTTATCCTTTAACTGCACAAATGTCTTATCGGGAGTTGCAGCTTTTGCCAGCCCAAGCCTGTTGGTTACACGGTGAACATGAGTATCCACAGGGAAGACATCCCTTCCAAGCCCGAATGCAAGCACGCACGAAATTGTTTTATACCCAACACCATTATACTGAAGCAATTCATCATAAATCTCAGTGTCTTTTATTTTCTTTATGAACTTGAGGCTTAAACTACCGTAGTCACTCTTCATCTTGATCAACATTGCCTTGATGCTTGCAGATTTCTGGTTTGTAAGCCCGCAAACACGAATAGAATTCTTGATCTTTGAAACAGGGGCGGTCATTACATCATCCCAGCTTCCGAAATTTTCTTTCAGGTTCTTAAATGCAATGTA
>JAUQWT010000073.1 GCA_030835005.1 Ignavibacteria bacterium
TGCGGCCAGCTTTACGAAGCGGTGTTACTGCTGAAATAACATCAACTATGTCTATTGATGATGATATTTCGTCTATTTTGTTTTGGGGAATTTTCATTATCAAATCCTGAAGTCAGCTTTAGCTGGCTGAAGGATCCATTCAAATTAGTTTTATGAAACCGATATTATTCATTCTGAAAAGTTTATGCGACGAGTTAACTATGAATAGACCCTTCGTTCCTGCCAAATGCGGGCAGTCACTCAGGGATAGCTCATTTACAAACCTGTTTAAATACCCTCAAAAAATTACCGCCCAGTATTTTGCGTATATCCTGTTCAGTATATCCGCGTTCAACAAGTTTCTTAGTTATTATCGGGTAGCATGTTGCGTCATATAGTTCATTTGCAGTTACTATACTTCCGTCGAAGTCAGAGCCAAGGCCGACATAATCGGCCCCAACCAGCTTAACAATATAATCAATATGGTCAATTAAAATATCAATTGGAGTACCGCCGTTTAACTTATTCTCGGTCAGATATTCATATCTTTTTTCATTAAATACAACAGGGTCATCAATGTATTCATCTTCAAATCTTCTTATAGCACTTTTATAGCTTGATTGTATGTTCTTGATCTGCGCTGAATTGCCGGAAGGATCAAGGAATTTGTAAAAAAAGTTTATCCCTATATATCCTCCTGATTTTGCTATTGCTTTGATCTGTTCATCAGTTAGATTGCGATAGTGGGGTGCCAGATTGAAAACGTTTGAATGCGAAGCGATGATCGGAGAATTACTGAGTTCTGTGACCTCCCAAAAGGCAGTTTCGCCCAAATGAGAAACATCTATCAGCATGCCAAGCTCGTTCATTCTTGCAACAACCTGTCTGCCAAATTCTGTCAGACCGCCTCCTTTACCTCGTTCTGTCTCATCTCTTGCCGATACTCCTATTGCATTGCTTGTATTCCATGTCAGTCCAAGGTATCTCACGCCGCGGCTGTAGAGAGTTTCAAGGTTTTCCATAGAACCTTCTATCATGTTGCCGCCTTCTGCTCCCATTAATCCGCAGAATTTACCCGATGAGATCCCGCTCATTAATTGCTCATAATTTGTGCACAATACAAAAGATTCGGGATTCTCTGCCTGGTTCTCTTCAAGCTTATCAATAAGCTTCATTACATATGAAAAGTGATTTGACTTATATCTCTCAGGCACATAGATGGAGAACATCTGCACGTCAAGTCCGCCGCGCTTCCATTTTACAATATCAGATTGTGTGCCCGGATTATCTTTGTTTAGGTCGGCTCCCTGCAGGAATACAGGCATCAATATATCGTTATGGGTATCAATAACAATTGCATCATAATGCAGCCTGAAAGCATCCTTGTTCAGATCAGTAAACTTATTTGTTGAATCCATTTTCTTATTATTGTTTTCAATTGAAGTTGTAGAATCCGCTGTTTTGCGGGGAGTGTCGTTATTGCTTCCGGCTGAGATGTCTTTCTTGGGTGGATCAGGAGTGAAGCATGCGAAATTCTGAAACATCAATAATGCCAGCAAAGAGAAGATCAATAGTTTCATTTACACTTTAACTAAATGGAAAAAAGTAATATATTTATTGTGAAAATCTGCAAAAAACCAATAATTCATAACCAGAACAACATTAAACTTAATCCAAAACGAATACTGGTAATAAGAACTGACAGGATAGGTGATGTAGTACTTACATTGCCTGTTATTGATGCATTGAAAGATTGTTATCCAGAAGCAACTATCGATTTTCTTGTAAATAAACGCGTTTATGAACTTATTTCGGACTATCCAAATATAAATAAAGTTCACTCCATAGAAAAGGTAACTGTGAAGGGGGTAAAATCCATATGCAAAAAAGGAAATTATGACTTTGCCATTGTGGTTTTTCCAAGATTCAATATTGCTCTTGGAGTATATCTTTCAGGGGTCAAATACAGGCTAGGTTCCGGTTACAGATGGTATTCCACTTTGTTTAATCTGAAACATTACCAGCATAGAAAGCATGCCCTAAAGCATGAGATGGAATATAATTTGGATTTATTGAAAGAGGTTAACTGCTATATCAATAAGGCATTAACACCAATACTTAAAGTGAGTCTTGAAGATAAACGAAACCTTTTAGCAAGATTAATCGTCCAAAACATAAAACCCGAAACAGATTATATTGTAATCCATGTGCCCTCACTTGGTTCAGCAAAAGTTTGGAGTGATAGTAATTTCGTTGAGCTCATCAATCTCATTCTTACCGAAAAAGGGTTGAATTGTAATATAATCCTTACTGGAACAAAGGATGAAGAATTTCATGTTAATTTCATATATAACGGAATTTCCGATAGAAGCAGGGTGTTTATGTTGCTTGAGCTCAATATGAAAGAACTTGCTGCTCTGCTTCAAAGATCTGTACTTTTTATCGGTAATTCCACCGGACCAATACACATTGCGGCAGCAGTAGGGGCTTTTGTAGTGGGTCTTTATTCTCCCGCACGAGTTGAAAGCCCGGTAAGATGGGGTCCCGTAACCGATAAAAAAAAGATATTTGTTCCTGAAAGGGATGACAACACAAGAAATGTTATGGAAGACATTAAACCCGGAGATGTTTTCAATTTTGTGAAAAATTATTTGATAACTAATTCAGAATAAAATGAAAATTAAACTTATCTTATCCGTAATTCTTTTGCTAGCGTATTCTTCAGCCTCGCAGGAATTTAAAGAAGTAAAGACTGCACAGGATGCTGTTGATAATTACTTAATGGCAGCCGGAGGCGAGGATGCAATAAGGGAAGTAAAGTCAGTATATTCAAAAGGTAAAGTAGGAAGTGATGGCAGCGGAAGTGTTGAAGCATACATCAGCAGGGATATTATGTATATAAATGCAGTTACGCCTCATGTGAGTTATATACAGTCTGTTGACCTTAAGAACAAGAAAGGCTGGACTCAAGTTGCAGGTGCTGTGACAGATATGAAACCTGAAGAAATTGAGCATACAATAAAGAGGGCCGAAAGTACATTGTGGGGAAACTTCCTGGATGCAAAAGTTAAAGGAATAACTTACGAGCTGATGCAGAACGAGAACATAAACGGATCTGACGTTTTTGTAGTTGAAGTTAAGAAAGACGGAAATACCACCGGAACAGCATACTTCGATTCTAAAACGTTTAACAAAGTAAAAGAGACAAGGGGAAATAACACAACAGAATTTTCGGATTTCAGGAAGGTTGGAACAATTGGGGTAGTGATGCCTTATCGCATAATCAGCGCAATGAGTGATGTGACAATAACTGAAATGGAGTTCAATACAAAGTTCGATAAGAAGCTATTAAAAAAACCTGAAGAAAAAGTTCAATAAGCGTTAGTCATAAGAAAATTCAAATAAGCGCCGGAATTCAAAAACAAGCCGGCGTTTTCTCTGAACTAAAATGAGTAGTTTAGATTTACATTGAAACCGCTGCTTCCGGGAACTGCATAAAGTCTGATATTATTATCATATTTTATGATAAATGTATTCACCAAAGCGCTTATGGCAAATGAACCAAGAAAAAATGATACTGTTCCTCCATTAACTGAACCCTCATCAGCTCTATTTTCGTTAAATACGTTGTTTTTAAGTTTGAAGAACTCTTTTCTGAGAGAATAAACAAGTATCGAAGACCCGGTGCCAATAACTGCACCGGCAAGTACGTCTGTTGGATAGTGCATGCCGAAATACGGTCTGCCGTAAGCAATTATGAACGCCCAGGCGTATATTGGAACGTACACTTGCGGATATCTGGGGTATCTGAGCGCAAACATGGTTGCAGAAGCGAAGCTAAGTCCGGCGTGGCCGGAAGGAAAGGAGTATCTATCTGCAAACTCCTCACGGGTATAAACATCGTACAATTTATCTTTTGGCCTTGGCCTTCTGGTTATGTACTTCACTCCTAAGGTCACAACTGCATCTGTTACAATTGCTCCTGAAAGCAGGTATGCTGTATTCTCATCATAGGTTTTCTTAGAAGACCTGCCATAAATGAACAAAGAAGCAGGCAGTAAAAGAGTTACAGGGAGCATTGAACGGTCGAATACGTTGAAAAAATCGTTTTTGAAATTGCTTCTTGAATTATTAACTGTGCGGAAAAGTTTTATATCAGGATTATCCGGATCTTGATGTTT
>JAUQWT010000430.1 GCA_030835005.1 Ignavibacteria bacterium
TTTACATACCTGTATCTTTCTTTCAAAACTATCTGCCTGCCCGTTCTCATCAAATGCCATTACAATTACAGCGGCTCCGTACTTTTTTACTTTTTCTGCATGCTCAATGAAAGAGGCTTCGCCTTCTTTCAGGCTTATTGAATTTACAATTCCTTTTCCCTGTAGGCATTTCAGACCAGTTTCAATGATTGACCAGCGAGAAGAATCCAGCATAACAGGAACGCGGGCAATATCGGGTTCAACCGCCATTAAATTAAGGAATTTGAACATTGCGGCTTCGCCGTCTATCATTCCCTCATCCATATTCACATCTATGACCTGTGCACCGCTTTCAACCTGTTGAAGCGCTACGCTCAATGCTTCTTCAAAATTTTCTTCACGTATCAGCTTAGCGAATTTTGCAGAGCCGGTTATATTTGTACGTTCGCCTATATTTACAAAATTTGTTTGCGGTGTTACGTTGAGGGGTTCAAGTCCGCTTAGCCTTAAGTATCTTTTAATTTCTGGAATTTTACGCGGTGGTAATCCTTCAATAATCTCCCCAATTGCCTTTATATGGTCTGGAGTTGTTCCGCAGCATCCGCCTACAAAGTTCAAGAATCCGCTTTGGGCAAAATCTCTTAATAACTCAGCCGTTTCATCCGGCAGCTCGTCATATCCACCAAAAGCGTTCGGTAAGCCTGCATTTGGGTAACAACTTATGTATACTCCCGCTTTTTGGGAAAGCTCCTCTATATATGGGCGCATTTCCTTTGCTCCAAGCGAGCAATTCAAACCAATACTGAAAATACCTGCATGACTGACTGAATTGAGGAATGCTTCAACTGTTTGGCCTGAAAGCGTCCTTCCGCTCAGATCAACAATCGTTCCCGAAACCATAATAGGCAGTTTCCTGCCGATCTTATCGAAATAATCATTGATTGCATATAGGGCCGCTTTGCAATTGAGTGTATCAAATACTGTTTCAACCAGCAGTATATCTACACCACCGTCAATGAGTCCCCTTACCTGTTCCTGGTAAGAATCTCTTATAGCTTCGAATGTAACAGAGCGGAACCCGGGGTCATTTACATCAGGAGATATTGAAAGAGTTTTGTTCATTGGCCCGATTGCTCCGGCTACAAAGCGGGGCTTATCGGGTGTTAGCTTGGTGAATTTATCCGCAGCAATTCTGGCTGTTTTTGCTGCCTCGAGATTAATCTCATATGCATAGCTTTGTGTATCATAATCAGCCTGTGAAATTGAAGTAGAATTAAAGGTATTTGTTCCAACTATATCACTTCCGGCGGCAAGATACTGCTCATAAATTTCCTGTACGATGCCGGGTTGAGTAATATTAAGTATATCGTTGTTACCTCTTAAATCGCTTTTGTGATCTTTGAACCTTTCTCCTCTGAACTGCGCCTCATTAAGCTTTCGCTTCTGTATCATGGTACCGCGCGGGCCATCAAGCAGTATAATTCGTTTCCTTAAATCGTCTTCAAGTCTGGTTATCATGTAATAATGTTTATTTCCTGATCTTTGCTTCCTTTAATGAGTCTTCCTTTACAAACCTTATTGCAAGTTCATAAATTCCAAACATGGCGGCAACATAGAATAGATCTCCCCCAAGAGAATTCCTGAAGAATGGAATTGCCATTGTGTAACACTGGATAAGACCTCTGATACTCATTTCATAGAACATACCGCTTGTCCATACTCCAAAATTTGTTATTACAAAGAATATGACTGACGCTGCAAGAGTTGTCCCGAAGATATAGCCGGTTTTCTTTGCAGCACCCGAGGATTCGACTCTTTTTTTAAGCCACATGCCAACAAACGCAATAACCGCCATCGTTCCGTAAACCCATAGAACATACGGATAGAATCCTATGAATGCATCACTGAGAATTAGCGCAGCTATGGGAATAATGATAGCATATTTTTTGTTGAAATATACACCGGCAAACAGCGCGATAGCTGTTATAGGTGCAAAGTTCATAGGATGAGGAAGAAGCCTTGAAAAAGCAGCAAATAATATTAATACAACTGCGATAATAAAGTTATACATTTTAAGATTCTCCTGTGATAAATTTTCTTGATAGTTCTATTTGTGATATAGTTTAATACTTAATACTCAGTTCAAATCTGTAATTCCTGACCGGCATCGGATAGCCGGGCAAAACCGAATAATTCTCATTAAGGATGTTATTAACAATGAACTTAATTCCGGTATCTACACCAACAATTTTTGCGCCAAACCCTATATTACCATCCAAAACATCAAATCTGGGGATAAACTGAGTATTTTCAAAATTCGTGTACCTTCTGGTATTAAAACTATAGAACAAGTTAAAAGATACAAATTTTAAAATTTTACTTGTAGTCAAATAATAATTCATCAAAAATGATGATTTTATCATTTCTTTGGGTAAATATATAAGTTGTTTGTTCAACGAAGGGTCACCCGGAAAATCTTCATTCTTTTTCAGGGCAGAGCCATAAGTATAGTTGATCCCAAAAGTAAAATTGAGCTTATTTGTAATATTATGAGCTGACTTTAAACTCACATCAATTCCTTCGGAATTAACCTTGCCAATATTTAACGGTCGCCAAATAATGCCTGAAACCGGAGTCCATACAATTCTATCGGTTGTATTCACATTAAAATAAGAAAGCTCAAGCTCATTTTTTCCCAAGGCTGTGAATTTAAAATACAACCCTGCATCAAAGCTTACAGATTTTTCCGGCCTTAGGTCCTTATTGCCTATATCTTTCCAGTAAAGCTCGTTAAAGGTCGGCGCGCTGAAATTATTCCCAATTGAACTCTTTACGTGAAAGTCCGCTTTCTTAAGCGGCTGAAAATTGACACCAAGTTTACCTGTTAATACATTACGTTCGGCAATATTTGAGAAAAAATCATATCTAACAGATGGATAAAATGTGACTTTGGAATTTTTACTTAAATCTACTGTAATTTTCGAAACCGAATAAAGTGCAACCTGATAAAGCTCGCCTTTTTCAGTTTCGTTGCTTACAATATTGTTGAAGCTGAATTCACCACCGGACTCAATATTGAATTTTTCCGAGGGAATGTAGCTCAACGAATGTGATGTAGCAATACTGTTCAGTTTATAATAGCTGTTAATCTTAACCGATAAATTGAAAGTAGATGGATCAAAATATTTCTGAAGCGCGTAATTGTAATTGAAATCTGAACTCAGAAAAAGCTTTTCACTTAACTTTCTGCTGAATGCAATACTTGAAATAAGATTATAATCTATTTGCCTTGCCGAACCGGTTGAATAGCCCAGATCAATGCCGGGTACTCCTCTTTCGAAATGTGAATAATTTGCAAACAGCTTCAAAGAAGAAACTTTTTCCGGAGTATAGGTAAGATCAAAATTGAATGACTGCGAATTGAAGTCAGAGTTCTCTCTTTCCCTTCGCGATTCAATCTGCCCATTATTAAACATATACTCAAAGTTATTCTTTGCCCGCTCATCGGAATATGAAAGGCTGTACGAAATGCTTTTGCTGCTATTAAGATCAATATTTTGTGAGAATTTCCCGTAGATACTTCTGAGGCCGTAAGAACCAATACATGTTTTCAGGTTAAGCGAAATGGGCTTGTTCAAATTGGGATCTTTAGTAATTATGTTAATCACTCCGCCAATAGCCTCGCTTCCATACAGAGCGGATGAACCGCCTTTGGATATTTCAATTCTGGAAACATTATCAAGGTTATATAAAGAAAGATCAACCTGTGCATTCTGTCTGCTGTTTAACCTTACTCCGTTTAGCAGAATAAGTGTGTGCTCACTCTGAGTGGCATTAAGTGAAATCGTTTTCGATCCGGAATTGAAGCCATAATCCTTGACAAAAACTGCATCGCTTTGCTGGAGCGCGTCATTTAGGCTGATGCCATTCAATGACATAATGAAATTCTCATCCAGCAGCTGAATCTTATTCGGCGCAGATGAGTTAGTCATTTTAAGCCTGTTGGATTCAACCAGGATTTCAGACATTATGATGCTATCTCTGCCCGTAGAATTAACTCCCTGGGCAGAGATATTGCTTACGATTACTATCAGTATAAATAAAAACTTAAACATCAAGAAGTCTTAAAGACAATACGCTTTGGAAATTTTCCCCCTATATCCGGATATGTTGTTATCAGATTTCCGCTGTTATCATAAACTCGGATCTCGCCGTTACCTGAACCGGATTTGCTGTTTGCAACATACAATCTGCTTTCAAGCGGGTTGTAACTTATTCCATAAGAATCATCATTGCCAGTAAAAACAATGTTAAAAGAAGGATCAACCGTCTTTGTTTCCAGATCAACTTTATAGATGCGCTTACCTATGTTGTATCCAAATGCAGTATCCGGCACTCCCAATACGAACATGATTCGATTACTCATAGCAACTATAGTTCCAATTGCAGGTTCGGATATGTTCAGTTTGGTTGAATCTATTATGGTATTAAGCTGCTGAACTATAGAATAAATTGTTTTGCCAGAGTACGTTGAAACATGCACTCTATTCTCTGTAATTTCTACCGATACCGGCGGAGTATTGAAGAACATCTTCTGAACACTGTTATTTGTGATATCGATCACTGCAAGAGAATTCTCGAAAGTATAGCTTTGCTTGGCAACATAGACGTAATTCCCGTACGAAACCAGATCAGAAGGATTAAAGCCTACCCGTATTGAATCGGTAATCACATTCAGATTATTATCAAGTACCGAAACGTAATCACTTGCAGTATTAGTTACATAAAACGAACCATTTGTGGCCGTTACAAGATTATACGGATTCGTGCCAAAATTCTTTGTAGAGATCAACTGATTGGTTCCTGCGTCAATTTTGTATATCGTACCCGCTAATCCAAAATTTCCCTGGCTTACAATAAAAAGTTGTCCGCCAATCAGCTGCATTCCGTTAGGGTATGCATTCAGAGCTGCTCCTCCATTTGAATTTTGATACACATTTGGTTTAACAACATTGCTATCAGTGTTTATGAAGCCATAATCATATGATTGCGGTTGACCGAAAGATCCCTCATAAAGAACATAAATGCCCTTTGTTGAAAGCACAGGATTGTTGGTTACAATTTCTTCGCCGCAGCCTGTCAAAATTGTAACAATCGAAGCAAAAGCAAAAAGCGAAGCTAAAATTAACTTTTTCATATTTCTCCCGATGAAAAAAGTTTAGTTATATAAATAGTTAATTAAAATAAAAAAACTCTCTGCGTCTCAATAACCCCGTATGCGAAATCGATACGAAGATCATAGAGACACAGAGAGTATATGTGCCGGTAGAATTTGTCGTAATCTTTGCCTCCGAAGATCATTGAAACATTTATTTCGGCAGGTCTCCTGGCTTAAGAGCGTTTTCCGGTCAGCCTTCCCGCCAACAAAGTATGGCAGTGACATTACTTAACCGGTCTTCTCTATCACAGTTGCGGGGACAGCTCAGGTTTTGGAATTAACTCACCTGATTCCCTATTATTCACTGTTATAAAAAGTGAACCGAAATACACTATCCGTTTAAAACGGATTATAA
>JAUQWT010000431.1 GCA_030835005.1 Ignavibacteria bacterium
CTCAGGAGAGGGCAAAATGGTAATGGTGGCAAAAGAATTTGAAACAGACGCCAAATTTTCTGACGACATATTTACTCCTCCTGCTGATGTGAAGTACATGGATGCAACTGAAATGTTTGACGGAATGAAGGATATGAAGAACATGAAAGACAAAATGAAAAACCTGGATGATAAGACTAAAGAGATGGAAGATATAATGAAAAAGTACAATAAATAAAATAAAATTTTTATTATATTGCAATGAGCCGCTCCGATAACGGGTGGCTCAATTTTTTATATTAATCTATAATTTTACTTAACTTAAAATTTCTTCTGGAATTAAAATAAGGTTTTTTTTTCCATTAAATTTGTTTAAATTATTTAAATTTATTACTATTTTTAGCATAATTAGGGAATATTCCCGTGTATTTGAAAACTAACTCTGCAGTCAAACAATAGATTTTATCAATTAATTAACAATCATAAACAAAAAAAACTTAACTATGAAGAAAATCTTCTTAACCAAGCTTGTCCTCCTGTTTGCGGCAGTAATTCTTCCGCTCTCATTGTTTTCTCAGTACAATTCAGGCGGTTTGCCGATGAGCTCGATGCTTAAGCTCAACTCCGAGGTTCCATCAGTTTCAATGCCCGGATTTGACGTTAACCAAATGCTCGCCGAAGACTATCAGAACGCTTCCAAAATGGATGTACCTTTCAGGTACGCAAAGGTATTTGAAGTTAACTATGACTTGAATAATTCAGGAACATGGGAAACTCTCTCTGATGGAAGCCGTGTTTGGAGATTAGAAATTAAGTCTGAAAGCGCTTTTGGTATTAGTCTTGTTTACAGCGACTTTTTAATGCCTCAGGGCGGTATGCTATTTGTATATAATACAGACAAATCAAACTTATTAGGCGCATTTAATGAGTTGAATAACACAACTGATAAGAAATTTTCTACTTCCGCTACAGTTGGCGAAAGAACTATACTTGAGTATTATGAACCTGTTTATTCTAAGAATAAAGGAAAGTTAAAAATAGCTCAGGTAGTACATGCATATAAAGATATATTTGGTTATATGAATACAGAAGAGCTTGCGTGCAATATTAACATTAATTGTCCAATTGGCGCTCCGTGGGTTGAACAGAAAAGGTCAGTTACAAGGATTACTTTCAACCAGGGCGGAAACGGTTATCTATGTACAGGATCTCTTGTTAATAATGCAACACAGGACAGGACTCTGTATTATTTAACTGCGGAGCATTGTGCCACAGATAACTATCCAAGCATGCAGTTCTACTTCAATTATGAGAACCCGACCTGTTACGGATCAGGTGGGCCAACTAACCTGACATTAACTGGTGCAACTTTAAAAGCTTCAAACTATGCTACAGATTTTCAGTTGCTTCAACTAAACGGACCATTGCCATCAGCTTATAATGCTTATTTCAACGGCTGGGATAGATCAAATTCACAGCCTACCAGCCAGGTTGCTATACACCATCCGGGCGGAGCAAATAAGAAGATCTCTTTTGACTATAATCCTGCTACAACTTCAAGCGGCTTTGGCGGAAGGCTTCCAAACGGATTCTGGCAGGTATTTTGGGATGCCGGTATGACTGAAGGCGGTTCATCCGGTTGTCCGTTATACGATCAAAATAAAAGAGTTATCGGTCAGAATTTGGGCGGCACACCCTCACAGTGCACAAACCCGCAGATAGTTTCAAAAGTATTTGGAAAATTCTCTTCATCGTGGGATAACGGCGGTTCTTCAACTAATCAGTTGAAAGACTGGCTTGATCCTAATAACTCCGGTATTTCGACACTTGACGGTATAGATGCAGTTCAGGGAAGTGCACCGGTATCTAATTTTACATCTGATACTCAATCAGTGCCGATTGGCGGAGGAAATGTGAATTTCTTTGACCTTACATCCAATGGACCCACTACATGGAGCTGGAGTTTCCCCGGCGGATCACCTTCTTCATCGAACTTACAGAATCCTCCAAATGTTCATTATGGCGCAACCGGAGCATATACAGTTTCATTGACCACAACTAATGCTAACGGTTCAAATGTGAAAACTATTGTTAATTACATCAGGGTTGAAGGTGTTCCTTTGAATCCTTTTACACTTCTGAATCCGCTGACACTTTCAACAGTACAGGTCTCAAGTCAGGATACTTCAATGTATCAATTCAATTGGGCAAGGTCACAAACAGGACCCACAATTCATTACACTATAAAATTCAAAAAATTAACAACCACTATTGATTATCCATATCCCAGCAATAACGGAGGACTTGATAGTATTGTAACATTCAGAAAGAGCTTCCTCGATAGCTTAGGCAACACAATGGGTTATACTGGTGATTCAGTAAGATGCACCTGGAGAGTTGCAGCTTCAAACGGGGTTGATACTTTGCATTCCGCAGGTACAAACATATTAACAATAAAAAGAACTACAATAGGTATTACTCAAATAAGCTCTAACATACCTGAGAAATTCAATTTATATAATAATTATCCAAATCCATTTAACCCAAGCACAATTATTAAATTTGATGTTGCAAAGTTCCAGCAAGTCAAGATCAGGGTTTACAATGCGCTTGGAAAAGAAGTTACAACACTTATTAACCAATCATTGAATCCCGGCACTTATACTGTTGATTTTAACGGTGCAAATGTCGCAAGTGGAATATATTTCTATACACTTGAATCAGATAATGTGATGCAGGTAAATAAAATGGTTCTTGTGAAGTAGAACTCAGTTAATTCAATATCAAAGCAAAAGGAACGATTAATTCGTTCCTTTTGTGTTTTTGAGGCCGTAATTGCATTTTTGGGGGCGATTTTCAAGATTGAAACTATTGCAATATTAAATTAATTTTGTATAAATCAGCACAAAATTGATAGAATTGTCTTTTTGGGCATGCGGATAAAGAAAGGAAATTAAATGAAATTAGCTGTTTGTGTCTCACAGGTTCCGGATACCACTACTAAAGTAAAAATCGGGTCTGATGGTAAATCAATAGATCCTGCCGGAGTTACATACATAATCAATCCCTATGATGAATTCGCAGTAGAGGCTGCACTTCAGATCAAGGAAAAACATGGGGGAGAGACCATTGTGATTTCAGTGGGCAAAGATTCAAACAAAGAGGCGATCAAGAAGGCTTATGCAATGGGAATCGAAAAGGGCATCCATGTAAAAACTGATGCTGAAATGGATTCATACTGCGTTGCAAGGAACCTGGCTGATGTCCTAAAAGAAATAAATCCTGACATAGTATTCTTCGGGAAGCAGTCAATAGATTATGATGATTCGCAAGTTGGTGCATTAGTCTCTGAAATGCTTGGAATTTCTTCGATCTCTGTGGTTGTTGGCCTAAATGTTGAAGGAAGCAAGGTTTCCTGCGAAAGAGAGATTGAAGGCGGAAAAGAAATTGTTGAGGCAGCCTTGCCGGTCGCAATTACCGCACAAAGGGGACTCAACAATCCAAGATATCCGAACCTGAAAGGTATTATGCAGGCTAAATCAAGACCAATAGAAGAAAAGCAACCAACTTATACTGAAAACAAGACAGAAATTCTTTCAATGACACTTCCAAAGCCCAAACCTAAAGGAAAAATAGTTGGAACTGATGTTTCTGCTGTTCCTGAACTTGTGAAGCTTTTAAGAGAGGAGGCGAAAGTTATATAATGGGAAAGATACTGGCATTTATAGAGACACGTGATAATAAGATCAAGAATTCAGGATTTGAAACAGCGTCTGCGGCCGCAAAAATTGCAGCAGAGACCGGGAGCGAGATTGAAGCATTATTAATTGGCAGTAACTTGAGCGCAGTTTCGGCTTTGCCGGGAGAGTATGGAATTAAGAAAGTGCTGATTGCAGAAGATTCAAGGCTTGAGAAGTTTTCAACAACTGCTTACAGCAAGATAATTGCAGAAGCAGCCGAACAAAGAGGTGCTGATATTATTATCCTTAACGCAACTGCAATGGGTAAGGATATCTCTCCCAGGGTTGCCGCAAGGCTTGAGGCAGGCCTGGCCGCTGATTGTACTGATTTAAGGGTTGATGGAGGAACAATTATTGCCACAAGACCTGTTTATGCAGGCAAAGCATACATTGATCTGAAGATAAATTCAGCTGTGAAGATCTACTCTTTACGACCTAATGTATTTAAACCTGTCAAGACAGATGGGATATCATCTGAGGTTGAGAAACTATCATTGACGCTAACGGATGAAGATTTTAAAGTGCAAGTTAAAGAAGTGGTAGTTAGCGATGAGAAGCTTGATGTAACCGAGGCAAATGTAGTGGTTTCAGGAGGCAGGGGACTAAAAGGACCTGAGAATTTTCACCTGGTGGAAGAATTGGCAAAAGTTCTGGGCGGCGCTGCAGGTGCATCCAGAGCTATTGTAGATGCAGGCTGGAGGCCGCACTCAGACCAGGTTGGACAAACAGGCAAAACAGTTGCACCCAGCCTATATATTGCTGTGGGTATCAGCGGCGCAATTCAGCATTTAGCGGGAATGTCTTCTTCTAAATGTATTGTAGCAATCAATAAGGATAAAGATGCGCCCATATTCCAGGTTGCTGATTACGGTATTGTTGGAGATGCACTTGAAATAGTTCCGGCACTTACCGAAGAGTTTAAAAAGGTATTATCAAATTAATTAAAATTGTTTATATTAGCTTTAAATTATTGAGATCTAATGGATAATGACAAAATTCAGGTTGATATATTAGGACTCTCGCCTACTCCGGCTCCCGGCGGCGGCGGTTATGCCCTGATACTTAAGGAAATTGGAGGAGACAGGCGGCTTCCCATCATAATAGGAAGCTTTGAAGCACAGCACATTGCTTTGGAGCTTGAAGGAATAAAACCTCCAAGACCGCTTACACATGATTTGATAAGAAATATTATCGAACAGCTCGGATTTTCAATTTCGTACGTATATATCAACGAATTAAGAGACGGGACCTTTTTTGCCAAGATCAAGCTTGATGTTGGAAGCATTGAAGAAATCGATTCCAGACCCTCAGATGCAATTGCTCTTGCGCTTAAGTTTGCCGTTCCAATATATGTTTCTGATGAAGTAATGAATGAGGTTGCATTTGTTCCGGATAAGGAGAACGACGATGAAGGGCCTGATGAAGATATATTCAAGCAATCTGAATCAGCAGATGTACAGCTTGAGACAGCCGATCCATATACCCGGAAATTGAATAAACTTCAGGGCGACCTGAAGAACGCGATTGATGGCGAAGACTATGAGAAAGCGGCCTCGATCAGAGATGAGATAAAACGACTTGAATTAAGCAGGTGAGATCAGTTAATGCTTCTAAAGTGTTTTCAATAGACGTTTGTTTGTATAGGCGTCTATTTTTTTAGCCTAATATGAATCTAGCGATAGATATTGGAAATAGCTTCACTCATTTGGCAGTGTTTACTGCCCAAAAGAGTATTTATCGTGATTCTTTTCAAAACATACCTTATGGAAATTACTCTCAATTTTTGAAGAGTTCTTTATCCGAATTAAAACACAAAATTACTTCTGTGGGCATATCCTGTGTGGTTCCGGATCTGCTTTCACGTTGTTTAAGAACAACAAGAGATAACTTTAGGTTAGAGCCTTTAATTATTAGTAATAAAACGAGGTTACCTATTAAAATTAAAATAGAATATCCTCATTTGATTGGACCAGATAGGTTATGTAATGCTGT
>JAUQWT010000074.1 GCA_030835005.1 Ignavibacteria bacterium
TGACTTTTCACCCTTGAAATTAATACATAAAAAACTTAGTTTTATTATTAAAATTACATTGAATTTAATCATATCTATGGATAATTTTACCAATTAAGGCGCAAAAAACTAAACAAATTTAGCGAAAATTGGCAAAAACAGTAACTTCTGTCTTATTTCTGCTTTTCATTACAGTTCTAAGCTACCCTCAGCAATACGTAAACGTATCAGCATCGGCTACTAAAAAGGACTTTTTCCCAAGTGAAAATATCCGTGTTAACCTCAAGGCAGATGTACAAAGCGGCTATCACATTAATGCAAATAAAGTAAGTGATGATGACCTTATCCCAACTACCCTTGAAGTTGAATCAGGTGAGCTCAAAGTTGGCAAGATATCCTGGCCGGCTTCACATAAATTTAAGTTCAGCTTTTCCGAAACTGAGCTTGATGTGTATGAGGGCTCAGTTACAATTGGCATAAATCTCAAAGCGCCAAAAGGCCTGAAACCCGGTAAGTATGAAGTAACCGGGAAACTCAATTATCAGGCTTGTAACGATAGAGCATGTTTCGCCCCAAAAGATGCGCCTTTCGCGGTTACAATTACTATCAAAGAAGATACGGCTAAAGTTGATACTTCCAAGACCGAAACCAATCCGATAGATTCGCTGAAAAAAACGGATACTACCGGAACCGGCAGCATAAAAGATACATCTACAACTAAATCAACCTTAAAGGAAAATAAACGCGATTCAACATCTTCTGCAACAACTACTGAGAACAAGAATCAGATAGCAGCATACATTGAAGAAAAAGGAATGTTTGTTGCACTGCTTATAATATTTGTTATAGGCATCGGCTTAAATCTGACCCCGTGTGTCTATCCCCTTATCCCGATAACTATAAGTTACTTTGGAGCGCAGGTCAGCAACACCAAAGGCGGCAAGATTCTTATGGCGCTGTTTTATGTTATCGGTATGTCCGTTACGTATTCAGTATTGGGACTTGTTGCTGCATTAACCGGTGGAGTATTCGGCAGTCTGCTGCAAAGTCCGGTAGTAATCGGAATTCTCGTATTGATTTTCCTCGCTCTTGCCTTAAGCATGTTCGGCTTGTATGAGATCAAAATACCGCAATCTCTTGCAAACTTCAGCGGGAAAAATCGCCAGGGTTACCTTGGTACTTTTGTAATGGGCTTGACAGTTGGTTTTATTGCGGCTCCGTGTATAGGCCCGCTTGTGTTAAGTCTGTTGGTTTATGTGGGGCAGGTTGGCAGCCCGCTTCTTGGATTTGTAATGTTCTTTGTTCTTTCAATGGGTCTGGGAGTGCCTTATATTTTCCTCGCAATTTTTTCAAGTTCAATTACCAAACTGCCACGCTCTGGCGAGTGGATGGAAGGCGTGAAAATAATTTTCGGGTTAATGATGATCGGGCTCGCCCTTTATACCGCACAGCCGCTGATGAGTGTTAAAACCTATGAAACCATTTTCCCGTTATTCCTTATACTTGGAGGGGCATATTTAATTCTTGTTGATAGAAAAGCTGTTAGTGCGGCAACTTATACGAGGATAAAGTATGTTATTGCAATAGCAGCAATTGTTTGGGGCTCGATGAATGTTCAATTCGGCGAAGAAGTCCAACCCGGTACCGGAAAATATGAATGGCAAGTGCTTCAAACGCAGCCTTTGATCGATCAATCTATTGCTAAGTCTACCGATAAGCCTACAATTATAGACTTCTATGCCGATTGGTGCGCACAATGCAAGGAGCTTGATAAATATACATACATAGATCCTAAAATCATTGAACTATCCAAAAAGTTTAACAATATTAAGGTTGATCTGACTAAAGGGGATAAGGAAATTGAAACCAAATTCAAAATTCAGGGTCTGCCTGTAGTTGCATTCATTGATAAGAACGGGAAAGAAAGAGAAGACTTAAGGGTAACGGGATTTCTAAAACCGGATGAATTCATTAAAGTAATGGAAAAAGCATTGAACTGAACTCCAGTTTCTTAGTTAAGTAAATAAATACAAATAAATAATGAGATTCTTAAAAATAATCATAATACTCGCAGTCCCTTTATCGGTTTTATCTCAGCAGATCGATTTCAGCAAAACTGAAAAGCTGAAGTTAAACGATTTCAAGCCGGGTAAACAAACACTGCTTAAAAGTGATCTGGATGTTTCAGATTCTTTAAAGACAGTGCGCAGCGAATCAAAGATCAAAGGCTCGAAAAAGTCACCGGGTCTGGCTTTTATATATGGTTTGTTGATTCCTGGAATGGGGCATGTTTACTCAAACCGGTTTTCTTCAGGAAAATACTTTATGATAACAGAAGCTGTAACTTGGCTAACCTATGCAGCTTTTACAATATATGGCAACTGGCTGCTTGATGATGCATATGATTATGCGTCAGTGCATGCCGGAGCCAGAGTTACTGATAAAGCAAAAGATGATAAGTTCTTCATTAATATCGCCAACTACAGAAACGTTGAAGAATATAATGACGAAATGCTTCGATTTGGGAATTACGACCAGGTTTATTACCCGGGAGACGGAAAAGATTTTTACTGGAATTCCGATTCCGAAAGGCTTAAGTATCGTCAGGATAAGATCAGCGCTGATAGAACTCTGACGGACAGACTTTTTGTTGTAGGGGCAATTCTGATCAATCACGTTATTAGCGGTATCAGCGCAGTGTTCGCGGCCAACAGTTATAATGATGAGTTAAAGCAAAAAGGCTCCGGAGGATTCAGTTTAAGCGCTGGAGTGCTGAGATCGTTCAATAAAGTTGATGGCATTAGGATCAATTTAACAAAGAATTTTTAGATTGAGTGATAACGCCCCGAAAGTCAATTTAAAACTGGTAATTGAGTATGACGGTAAAAAATATTGCGGCTGGCAAAGCCAGTCTGCTTCTTCAAAAAGTAAAACTATACAGCAAACTATAGAAGAATCTTTACAAGTTCTGTTTCCGGAAGAAATGATCAAGCTTTATGGCGCGGGCAGGACCGATTCAGGAGTTCATGCTTATGCGCAGGTAGCCAATTTCAGGGTACTTAAAGCCAATTTTGACAGATTAGGCCGTGAGAGATTGCAGAAATCTCTGAACGGTATTTTACCGAACGATATTGCAGTTAAGGGTGTTAATTCTGTAAACGATAGGTTTCATTCAAGATACTCGGCAAAAGAGCGGGTTTACAGGTATTTTATCACATATGAAAAAAAGGGATTATACGGGAACAAGTTTTATTTCATAAAGCCGAATCTTAATATTGATATTGATTTAGCAAAAGATTTCTGTAAATTGCTTGCCGGGAGCCATTCTTTCAGGAGCCTGTGCAGAAATAAAGAAGACCGCCATGATTTTTTGTGTGATGTTAAGTATGCCAAACTAAGGAAGCTAAATAAAACCGATATTGTTTTTGAGATATGTGCAAGCCGTTTTTTGCATTCTATGGTCAGAGGAATTGTTGGAGCAATGTTAAGTGTCTCAACCGGTAAAATGTCAATTAAGGAATTTACAGCTAAATTCAGGAAAGGAGAAAAAATAAAGATACAGTACGTACCTGCTAATGCTTTATTTTTGATGAAAGTTAAATATTAATAATATGAAAAAATCCATCTTCGCAGCATTGTTGCTGATGTTTGTTTCATCTTTGATTGTACAGCCAAAAGCCCAGGATATCTCTGCAGGGAAACTTACACTTGGAAACAAAAAACCCGGTGCTTTAATATTAGAGGATAGATTTGATGAAAGCATTTCAGTTAATTCAAAACTTAATATGAATCTGCTTGCGCAGCAAAATGAATCTGCTAATAAGAAATTTCACGCAGTGGAACGAAATATACAGCAGACGAAAAAGAAAAAGTCTGTAGGACTTGGAATATTGCTTTCTGCACTCCTGCCCGGTGCAGGTGAATTCTACGGAGAAGATTACCTGAAGGCAGGAATATTTTTCGGGATTGAACTGCTTGCATGGGGAACATACTTCTACTTCGACGGAAAAGGAAATAAAAAGACCGAAGAATTCCAAAGTTACGCTGACCAGTACTGGGACGTGAGGACTTATGCGCGCTGGCTAAAAGATGAGGGTTTTCAGAATTCCAGCCAGATTAATCCTGATGAACCTAATCGCGATATCTTAAGGCAGCAGATCATGGATTGCGAAAGAGTGAACTTCTCGCATACTATGCCTGAATATAATTCTCAGCAATTTTATGAGCTGATCGGCAAGTACCAGAATTTCCAGGGAGGGTGGACTAACCTTACTCACAGACCTGTAAATGATCCTTCAAGCCCTTACTATTATAAGGATTATCATGATCCTGTCTTCACGAATTATGCCAATGAAAGACAAAAAGCAAATGACTTTTATGATTATGCCAAGATTGGTCCCGTAACTGCAATTATCAATCACATATTAAGTGCAGGTGATGCGGCTTGGGTAGTTTCATCATTTAATAAGAAAATTAAAGTTGAAACAGGTTTCCGGCTTCAAAACAGGGTATCGCCTTATA
>JAUQWT010000432.1 GCA_030835005.1 Ignavibacteria bacterium
ATATACTTCCAGAATATTATTACCGTCAATTTGATATGCTTCCATGCCATAGCCGATCGCCTTATCCACAAGCTCACGGCAGGCATATTGTTCGCTTACCGGGGTAGAAAGTCCATACCCATTATTTTCAATAATAAATATAACCGGCAGCTTCCACACGGCGGCAACGTTTAATGACTCATGGAAATCACCTTCACTGGTTCCGCCTTCACCTGTAAATACTGTTGTTATCTTTAGCTGATGTTTCCTGTCTTTTGCTTTTTCCAGCACTTCAGCAAGGGCGATGCCGTCTGCAATGCCAAGCTGGGGACCCAGATGAGATATCATTCCGCAAATATGATAATCATTGGTACCAAAATGAAATGACCGCTCTCGCCCTTTGGAAAACCCTCTGAAGCCTCCCTGTAATTGTATAAATAGCTTCTCCAGTGGAATGCCGCGAGAGGTAAATACTCCAAGATTCCTGTGCATTGGCAGAATGTATTCATCCTTATCCATTGCCATTGTTACCCCAACCGAGATAGCTTCCTGCCCGATACCCGAAAACCACTTGCTAATCTTGCCAAGCCTTAGCTGTAAAAGCATTTTCTCTTCGATCATACGCGGAAGCACAATCGCTTTATACAGCTCAAGCAGAGTTTCGTCGGAATATTTCTTGCGGTTGAATTCCATTACCTGTTTTATTCTCAGATCGTTCTGTTTATGCATTGAAGAAATTGAATTTCAAATATATTAATCATAGAAAGGGAAGGCGTTTAACCTTCCCGAAATAAATTATTCATTTGCATCCGTGCAGTTAAGCTGCCGGTGGTACAAAAGTTCTCTGCGCGAATTCCTGGTCAATGAAGAGCAGTCCTTCGCCCTTGCCGCCGATTATTTCCATCTTTCCAAGCGCCTTGCTTGCAGATGACTCTTCTTCTACCTGCTCGTCAACATACCATTTCAGAAAGCTGTTAACGGCATGATCGTTCTCTTTGATCGCCTCATCCATTAAGTCATTAATCGATTTTGTGACTTTCTGTTCATGTGCCAATGCTTTTTCAAACACTTCGATGTTTGATTTGAAAGAGACATCCGGTTTTGCGATCTGCTGAAGCTCAACTTTGCCGCCTTTATCAAGAATGAAGTGAAATATCTTCATTGCGTGAAAATGCTCTTCCTGTGCCTGGACGTGGAAGTAGTTTGCGATCCCGTCCAGATTCTCTGCATGGAAATATGCGGCCATAGAAAGATACTCGTATTCTGAGAAAAACTCGTTATTCATCTGTTTATTAAGCTCTTGCGCCAGTTTTTTTGATAACATAAAGACTCCTTTTCCTGTGATAATTGTTATATTAATACAAACTTACTAATAATATAAATGAGTTAAAAACTAAAAATGTTTCAAAGCTCTTTTCACCCCTCTCCTTTCAGGAGAGGGGGCGGTCCGAAGGACTCACTTGGAGGGGTGAGGTTATAATGCACTCACAACTTCATCTTCTCTATCAGTCTTCTATCCTTCTTAGTAGGCCTGCCTGAGCCTTTATACTTTCCCATATACGAAATTATTCTCTCAGTCTTAAGCTTGTCAAGCTCTTCCTGCGGCGTGATATCTTCGGCAAAATTTTTCACAAGTGGAGCGGACACTCTTTTTTCAAGCAGATCTATCACTTTGAAAGCTCTCTTAACATATCCCTGCTGAA